>CANGPX010000014.1 GCA_947456095.1 Acidimicrobiaceae bacterium | reverse complement strand
GTGGGTGCTGTGGGGCTACAACCTTGCGTTCCCCACAACGTTTGCCCACTTTGGTGCTGATGGCAGTTTCTGGTCGAGCTTCATTGGCAAGCCTGCGTCGCTCTTGTCAAGTGTCGTGCAGAACCAGACATCAAGCCAAGCCAACACGCTGATCCCGTGGCACTTCCCAACGGCAACCTTCGCCTACTTCCAGGTCGTGTTCGCCGCAATTACTCCATTGTTGTTCTTGGGGAGCCTCTTGGGCCGCTTCAAGTTCAAGGCGTGGTTGTTGTTTGTTCCACTGTGGATCACCTTCGTCTACTGCGTGAATGCAGCACTCATCTGGGGTGGCGGGTTCTTCGCCTTGAAAGGTGCCGTTGACTACGCCGGTGGATTTGTTATTCACTTGGCCGCTGGGGTGACTGGCTTTATTGGTGCCGCAATTGTTGGACCTCGCCTCAAGCGAGACAAGACGACGGTTCCCTCCAACCTCATGATGGTGGCCATTGGCGCTGGCATCTTGTGGATGGGTTGGAACGGCTTCAACGGCGGCGGCCCCTTCTACGCCGGTGTGAACGCAGCGTCAGCTGTGCTCAACACCAACGTGGCAACAGCTGTTGCGCTCATGACCTGGGTTGTCATGGACATGGTCTTCTCTCGTCAAAAGAAGCCAACCTTCCTTGGTGCCATCAACGGCATGATCTGTGGACTGGTTGCCATCACGCCTTCAGCTGGTTGGGTGAACCCCATGGGTGCGGTCTTTGTTGGCCTCATTGCCAGCTCGGTCGTGTGGGTTTCGTGGAACTACTTGAGCCGCATCAAGCCCTTCAACAAGGTCGATGACGCACTCGGTGTCATCTACACCCACGGTATTGCTGGCCTTCTTGGTGGCCTCATGGTCGGCATCTTCGCTGACCCGAAGATGACCCACTACGGCGTCACTGGCAAGGACTACAAAGGCGACGGCGGATTCTCCGTCGGTGGCTGGTTCTACAATGGGCACTCGTTCCACCAGCTGTGGGAGCAGTTCTTGGCGGCAGTGTGGGTGATTAGCTTCACAGCTATTGCCTCGACCATCCTGTTCTACCTGGTCAAGTTCGTCTGCCGAGGCCTGCGTGAAAAGGACGAAGTCTTGGAAATTGGTGACCTCGCCATCCACGACGAAGAAGCCTTCCCCGTTGAGACCTTCGCCGAGCGAGTCTCTTCGCTCCGTGGTCAGTAGCCAAACCCCCGCACATCTGAAAGGATCGAACACGTGAAACTGATCGTTGCAGTACTCAAGCCGTTCAAGTTGGACGATGTCAAAGAGGCCTTGAAGGCCGCTGGCATCTCAGGGATGACTGTCTCTGAGGTCCAGGGATTTGGTCGCCAGCGTGGCCACACCGAGGTCTACCGCGGTGCTGAATATGAAGTGGACTTCGTGCCGAAGCTGCGCCTTGAAGTCTTGGTTGATGACAACGATTGCGATGCAACCGTTGATCTCATCGTGACGACCGCCTCCACCGGCAAGATCGGTGACGGCAAGGTCTGGGTCCTGCCCGTCGAGCAAGTCGTGCGAGTGCGCACCGGCGAGCGAGGAGCAGAAGCGATTTAATCGCCGCTCACTTGGAAGAACACGAAAGCAGCGGGCGCCCGAGGCGCCCGCTGCTTTGCGTGTCATGGCCATGGTTGCACCCACTGGATTCTCATACTTGAGTTGCCGATTTTGCTGTAGTAAAGTTTTATTTTAGTTTGAGAAGTGACTCAGCCCAACTCAGCGAAACAAAGGTTCTCATGATGGAAATCCACAATGCACACCAGCTTCAGACCTCGGACGTTGTTGGTGGAAAGCGCAGTCACGGTTGGTTGATCTCGATAGCGAGCGCTGCTCTTGCCATGGCTCTGGTTCCCATGACGCAGGCCGGGGCGGTCCCCGTTTCAGCCACTTCACCGACGCTCTCAGTTATTGTCGGAACCGGAACCGATGGCCCCCCAACCGCCGGACCAGCCACGAGTTCGCAACTGAACCAACCCTATGGAGTAGCTCTTGACGACTCGGGCAATGTCTACATCGCAGACTCTGAAAACAATGTGATCGAGAAAGTCACCCCATCAGGGACGCTCTCCATTTTTGCCGGAAACGGCACAGCTGGCCCACCAACTTCCGGCCCGGCTACGAGTTCGAATCTGAATGGACCCACAGACGTTGCCGTTGACTCCGTCGGAAATGTTTACATCGCCGATTCCGCCAATCACGTGATTGAGAAGGTCACCCCCTCAGGCACGCTCTCGGTTATCGCCGGAAACGGAGTTGAAGGCCCCCCAACTGCCGGGCCAGCAAAGAGTTCGTCTTTCGACTACCCCACAGGTGTCGCCGTTGATGCTTCAAACAATGTGTATGTAGCTGACCTCTTAAACAACGTGGTTGAGAAGATCACCCCATCAGGGACGCTCTCCATTTTTGCCGGGACCGGAACGAGTGGCGTCCCAACTGCAGGGAAGGCAACGAGTTCGCAGCTTTCCTACCCCCAACGCGTTGCCGTTGATGCTTCGGGCAACGTCTACATCGCCGACACCCGCAACAACGTGGTTGAGAAAGTCACCTCGTCTGGCACGTTATCGATCATCGCCGGAAATGGAACCTACGGCCACCCAACTGCCGGCCCAGCTACGAGTTCCAAACTCTCTGGACCCACAGGCGTTGCCGTTGACTCCGCCGGAAATGTTGTCATCGCTGATCGAGACAACAACGTGGTAGAGAAAGTCACCCCCTCAGGTACGCTGTCGGTCATCGCCGGAACCGGAACCGATGGCCCCCCAACTGCCGGCCCAGCCACGAGTTCCGCCCTCAACGACCCGACAGGCATTGCCGTTGATGCTTCGGGCAACGTCTACATCGCCGACGAGAATAACTACCTGATCGAGAAGGTCGCTCTCGTCACTCCTACTCACCCGGCCATTGCCAACCTGCCGCGTTCAGGAACTGTTGGCGCATCATTCACCCCAACGGTGTCGACCAATAGTGACGGAAGCAAGACCGTGACCAGTTCTACCCCGAAAGTTTGCACATTGAACGCTGACAAGGTTCACTTCGTCGGTGTTGGCTCCTGCACCTTGGTTGCCCACGTAGCCATTGGCGTGAACTTCACCGCAGCTAATGGCGCCACACAATCAATTGTCGTTGGTTCTTCGGCGAGCAAGGTCACACCGCCAGCAGATCAAGTGGTGTACTTCGCACCTGGTTCGACGTCTGTTTCAAAAGCAGGCATCACGGCCATTCAAAAGTTTGCCGCAGCAGCCAAAGCGAGCCACGTCTCTGGAGTGACCGTCACGGGGTATGCCACCCAGTCCGGGCCCTTGGCCGCCAACATTGTTGTGTCCGAGCAGCGTGCAAATGTGGTTGCCCACCTCTTGCGATCAGCGCTTGGAAACCTTCATGTCAGCGGGGTCACGGTCAAAGCTGTCGGTGGAGGAGTCCGAACGGTGGCGAAGACCGACGCGGGGAATCGAATCGCGATTCTTCACGTGACCTCCACAACCACGCACCCGTAGAGGTATCTCGCTCGTAGGTCGACGCACTTGTTTCACCAAACTCCCCGTGTGAGATCTCTCTCCTTCAAGCCTTACGTTGTTGAAGGAGAGGGATCCCTCGGGTCGAGGTAGTGCAAGATCGACGCGCGAGTGATGCTGGTCCACGCAGCACCACTCTTCGGATTCCTGTCGATATCGACAAAGTAGCGACTGAGCACCAAACTGAGATACCAGGCGACAAACGATCGGGTATCAATGTTGGGGTCAATCAGGCCCTTTTGCTGAAAACTGAGGAAGACGAGGTTCGCTCGATCAAAGTAATCACTTTGGTGATGACTGACAGCGGCCAAAATATCCGGTCGATCAATCGAGCTACCAAAGGCGCTGAGTCGCCGAGCGCGTTGATTCTGCATAGCTGGGGTGGCAATTCGGGCAAGTTCGGTATCGAGCAGTTTGATGAAATCAGATTTGTTTTGCACCTTGGCGGCAGCACCGATGAAGCGACGAAGTCCAAGGTTGGCGGATTGAATGTAGCGCTCGATAATCGCTTCCTTGAGGAGATTTTCTCGACTTCCAAAGTGGTAGTAGAGCGAGCCGAGTACGGTTCCAGAATCCTCTAACACCTTGGCGAGGCGAACAGAATTCTCTCCTCCAGCTTCTATCTGCTTGATGGTGGCATTCAAAATTGCCACAGCTGTGGGGTGGCGTTCAGGGCGAACACCGGCTTCAGCGTCTTGCTCCATGCGCCCCCATTTCGTATCGCTCGGTAGAGCGCCAATGCACCAAAACGCTCGTTCGTATTTTACGACACCTTGGGCAACAGAGCACTGCTGACTGCAGATGCAGGATGTTGCACGTTTCTCGAGCGGAGTTACTGCGACAGTGGCTCCTGGCTCCTGGCTCCTGGCTCCTGGCTCCTGGCTCTCGGCTCTTCGGATGAAGAGCGATCATGTGTATAAGAAGTGTATGTTATGTGTATGGCGAGAACAAATATTGAGCTTGACGATGTTGCCTGTGCTGCAGTCATGAAGCGGTTCAATCTCAAGACGAAGCGCGAAGCGGTCAACTTCGCGCTCAATCTGCTCGCAACAGAGGCGATGACCCTTGATGAGGCTCGGAGCATGCGTGGGTCTGGGTGGATTGGGGATTTGGACGAGATGCGAGAGAGTCGAGTTTCGTGATTCTGATCGACACCTCGGCATGGGTTGAATTTCTTCGAAATACCGGCAGTCAGATCTGTGAACAGGTCGATCGCTTGCTTGAGCGCGAGACGTATGTTTGTGAGCCGGTCGTGATGGAACTTCTCGCAGGAGCCCGCAACGACACACAATTGACCGAGCTGCGGCGCCTCTTGGCTCGTTGCACAACGCTACAAACGACCTCCGCTGATTTTGAAATGGCAGCAGCAATCTTTCGCCAGTGTCGGCGTGGCGGTAAAACTCCGCGCAAGATGCTGGACTGCCTGATTGCCGCGATCGCCATCCGCAATGACGCCTCACTCCTGCACTGCGATCAGGACTTTCTTGCCATCGCCGAGCACTCTGCCTTGAGTCTTGCCACTACCTAAGGCTCGAGGCGAGAGGGGTTGATTACTTCCCCAAAGGATGAGGGGCATCGAGGAGGCGAATCCCGACCTCCCAACGACTTGGTTTCCCATCGCTCCACAGTTGCTCAAGGACTCGCTGGAGTCGCGTTGGGTTCGCCGGCGTTTCCTCACCACCAAAGACGAGGCGTCTCGTGAGTTCATTGTTTGGCGCGTGAAGCTCCAAGGGTTCGAACAGCGACTGAAAGGTGACGATGCGACTGTCGGGACCTAAGTGCTCTAAAAGTTGGCGGTCGAGCATCCAGGTTTGGATTGACAGCACTCGGCGCCTCGTCGTTGGCCACCGGCGCTGGACCTCGTCGCGTAACGCTTCGAAGGTGGCGAGGAGGGCTCCTGCAGAGAGGTCTGCTCCATGGGGAATGTGGAGCCCAATTGCTTCGTCGCCTTCGAAGAATCCTTCCCCTCGTGCTGCTTGATGTGACGCACCCAACCACGGATCTGGACCGAGTTGGTGGGTTCCGAGTTCAATGCGATGGGCATGGAGTTCGCCCACTGCCAAGAAGCCACCACTCAGTCCATAGATTTGCCACCAACCGCTCTCGACCCCAAGGGCTCCCGCTTGCGATCGAAAGCGTCGCACTTGAGCACCGGTCGAGAGGAGCGTCTTCATCGTGACCTGCTCACTCACGCCGTATCGCTCGAGTGATGCTTCAGCTAAGGGCTGCAGCACGGCCAAGGTGGCGAGAATGAAGGCGTGGCGATTCGAGTCTCCATCAGGAAAGTAACGAACTGGTGTGGTCGATTCCCACGCAGCAAGTGCTTCAGTGGCGAGACCAGCAATGAGCTCCCTCGAGCTCTCCGATGAAAGGACCCTTTCTGCTGCAGCAATGGCCCCTTCAAGGTCGAGGCCAGTGAGTCCGAGCCGAGCAAGCGCGCTGTCGACGTCAACGTTGTCGACGAGGCCCCAGCCTTGCCGCGTTGGCGCGGGCAGGTCTTCGGTCAACCCGCGACGACGAGGATCAATGGGCACTGAGGTTTTCTCAACCAGCTTGTGACTTGACCGCAGCGGCTGCTTTGGCCGCTGCGTCTGCATCGCCGAGGTACCCCTTCGAGATGATGTTGAGGTGCTCATCGAAGCGGTAGTGGAACGGGATGCCGGTTGGGATCTCCAAGTCGACGATGTCGTCGTCGCTTGTGCCGTCTAAGTATTTGCGCAGCGCTCTGAGTGAGTTGCCGTGAGCGACGACCAAGACCGCTCCGCCACGAGCACCTTCACGAAGAAGGTCTGGGACAATCGCGTCGTGGTAGTAGGGCAGGGCCCGCACCACAACATCAGCCAAGCATTCTGCGGAGGGAAGCAAGTCCTGAGGCACGTCTTGGTAGCGAGGATCGAACCGGGGCTGCATGGGGTCGTTGTCACTCAGAGGGGGTGGAGGAGTCGCATAACCACGTCGCCAAGCAAGAAGTTGCTCGTCGCCGTAAAGCTCGCGGGTCTCTTTCTTGTCTTTTCCTTGGAGGGTTCCGTAGTGGCGCTCATTGAGGCGCCAGTGGCGATGGACTGGAACCCAGGAGCGCTCTGCAGTCTCTAAGGCGAGGTTGGCCGTGATGATGGCTCGGCTGATGAGCGAGGTGTGCACAACTGAGAGGTCAATATCCTCGGCGTCGCGTAACAGCACTCCCGCTGCTGCTGCTTCCTCCCGGCCACGTTCGGTTAGCGGCACGTCGTGCCAACCAGTGAACAAGTTGAGTTCGTTCCATAGCGATTGACCATGGCGGAGCAAGATGAGATCAGGCATGACCCAAGGCTAGCCAAGCGCAGGGAGCAGCCCGTAGCCTCGGGTGATGGCACACCTCACGCGAACTGAAGCGCAAGCAGCCGCACAACCTCATACGTGGCGGTATTTGCTCGGTCGCTTTGAGGCGGTCTACCCGGTTGCTTCGCTCGCAGACGCTGGAGCACTCGCAACGGTTGCTATCGCGGCCGCTCCACCACAGTCCGGAGTTTCCCTTGATCTTCGAACGGATCGTGTTCGAGTCATGGTTGGCACCTTAAGCGGTGTTACTGAGCAAGTGATCGCATTGTTGGACGCTGTTGCGGGAGCAATCCGACAAGCAGGTTGGACGCCTGCCCCGCCAACTTCTTTGCGGTTCTTTCGCCCGACCATGGCCATGGAACTCGCCATTGACGCAACAGATCCAGCAGCAATTCGACCGTTCTGGAAAGCAGCACTCAACTTTGTTGAAGCCCCCGATGGTTCACTGGTTGACCCGGCCGATCAGTTACCAGCGATCTGGTTCCAACACATGCAGTCCCCTCGAACCGAGCGAAATCGGATCCATCTCGACCTCACCGTTGCCCATGATGAAGCACCAGCTCGGATCGCCGCAGTGATTGCTGCCGGCGGTCGAGTTGGTGAAACGTCGCTTCCTCCGAGTTTCACTGTGCTCATTGATCAAGAGGGCAATGAACTCTGCATCTGCACGTGGTCAGGTCGAGACGAGTTGGGTTGGTAGGAGGTTTCCGTGGTCTGAAATCTCCTTCTTCAAAGACTTCGATTCTGCGAACTCTCACGCAAATACTCCAGGCATTCATGGAGAATGAAGCGGATGGCAGAAAGTGGCATAAATGTGGCACAGTAGTAGCATGAATCGAATTCGAATAAGTACGACGGTTGATTCTGATCTGTTGAATGAGGCTCGGGCCTATTGCGGTCCCGAAAAAGATGCCGTTGTGATGGATACAGCGCTCAGAGCGTTTGTTTTGCAGCGTCGCAATGCCGCGATTGATGCAGCGTATGCAGCCGCATATGACCAGCACCCCTTTGATGAGCCTGACCAGTGGGGTGACTTGATTTCCTTCGGTCACGCTGCCGAGAAGTCATGAGTGATCTCCCGGCATGGGGAGAGCTTTGGTGGTGCGAATTACCCGAGATTCATCGGAGGCCAGTTCTTATTCTCTCCAGAGATATGGCAATTTCGAGACGCCGGCGATGCATGGTGGCTCCATGCACCACAACCATCCGAATGCTGCCAAGCGAAGTCATTCTCCATCCTGGAAATGACCCAGTTGCGTTAACTACTGCGATCAATCTCGACTCGATTGAAAGCGTTGGTGTTGGGGCACTTGTTGAACGTATCGGCCGCCTCTCACCCGAACGTCTCCACTCCGTGGGTGAAGCACTTTCTGTTGCGGTGAACTGCTCGGGCAGTTGGTGATCAGGTCAACAAACACTTAGTTTCCGAGAACGTCGCTCCACTTGGCATCGAGTTGATAGAGGAAGAGTTCGCAACGCTTGGCTTCGACTTCTTCGCCAATGGCTTCGGCGGCTTTGCGAAGTGCATTGAGTGATCGAAGAAAGCCGAGATTGGACTCGTGGGTGGCCTTGACCGCACCTGAACCACGCCAGCCAGATTGGCGGAGTTGGTCGAGTCCTCGGTGATATCCCACTCGAGCAAAGGCATATGAGGTGACGGGGTCACTCGCGAGTTCAGCTAACTGCGCCCAGGCTTCAAGCAGCGTTGGCCAATCGGCGGCAATTGCCTTGAGTGCTTCTTCGTCGTTGCCGGCTTGGCTCAGGCGATGGCGTTGCTCGACCGAAATGGGGCTCAGCACCGTTTCGGGATCGCCGCGGGTAATGGTGACGGGGTGATCTTGGCTCATGAGGGCCTCCTTGCTCGCCACCTTAGGGTAGCGGAGGCTGCTTGGGCCGGTATTTCTCCTTGGAGTGAAACAGGTAAATCATTGCTGTTTCAGGAGTTTCTCATCATCTGAGTGGAGAAACTCAAAAAACTTGACAATCAGACACTCAACTTCTGTATACTTTGTCACAAGCGGTTGCTACGGTAGTAACCACTACAGGTTCGCAAGCGTGACGGACCAACGAAGGAGCGAAAACACATGGCAAAAGCAGTTGGAATTGACCTTGGAACGACGAACTCAGTCGTCAGTGTCTTAGAAGCGGGCGAGCCCGTCGTCATCCCGAACGCAGAAGGCGGTCGTACGACCCCTTCAATCGTTGGTTTCGCCAAGAACGGCGAAGTCCTTGTTGGTGAAGTGGCCAAGCGTCAAGCCATTACCAACCCTGACCGCACCATTCGCTCAGTCAAGCGTGAGATCGGCACCAATTGGACGATTGACATCGATGGCAAGGCCTACACCCCACAAGAAATCTCGGCTCGCATTTTGCAAAAGCTGAAGCGTGACGCTGAGGCATACCTCGGCGACACCGTCACCGACGCAGTCATCACCGTCCCGGCCTACTTCGACGATGCCCAGCGCACCGCGACCAAAGAAGCAGGTGCGATTGCCGGCCTCAACGTGCTGCGCATCATCAACGAGCCAACCGCTGCAGCGCTTGCCTATGGCTTGGACAAAGACGGCCAGGACCAGACGGTTCTCGTCTTTGACCTTGGTGGTGGAACCTTTGACGTCTCGGTGCTTGACATTGGCGACGGTGTGTTCGAAGTGAAGTCAACGTCTGGCAACACCCACCTCGGTGGCGACGACTGGGACAACAAGGTTATTGAGTGGATTGTCAAGACCTTTAAGGACCAAGAAGGCGTTGACTTGGCCCAAGACAAGATGGCAACCCAGCGGTTGAAAGAAGCCGGCGAGAAGGCCAAGATCGAACTCTCTTCCGTCCAAGAGACCCAGATCAACTTGCCGTTCATCACCGCAACTGCTGATGGGCCAAAGCACTTGGACTTAAAGCTCACCCGAGCGATGTTCAATGAACTGACTGCTGACCTGGTGGCCGCGTGCAAGGGACCTTTCGAAGCTGCCATCAAAGATGCGGGCCTTAAGACCTCTGACATTGACCACGTCGTGCTCGTTGGTGGATCAACTCGTATCCCAGCTGTCCAAGAACTCGTCCAGCAGATGACGGGCAAAGAGCCCCACAAGGGCGTGAACCCTGACGAGGTCGTGGCCATTGGCGCCGCTGTCCAAGCCGGTGTGCTGAAGGGCGATGTCAAAGACATCCTGCTCTTGGACGTCACCCCGCTGTCACTTGGTATTGAGACCAAAGGTGGCGTCATGCACCGTCTCATTGAGCGCAACACGACCATTCCAACTCGTCGGTCAGAAGTGTTCACGACTGCTGATGACAACCAGCCTTCGGTTGAGATCCATGTGCTCCAAGGTGAGCGTGAGATGGCGATGTACAACAAGACCCTCGGCAAGTTCCAACTCGTTGACATCCCACCAGCGCCACGTGGCGTGCCACAGATTGAAGTCACCTTCGACATTGACGCCAACGGCATTGTCAACGTCTCGGCTTCAGACAAAGCAACGGGCAAGACGCAGTCCATCACCATCACTGGTGAGTCCAACTTGTCCAAAGACGACATCGAGCGCATGGTTCGTGACGCCGAAGCACACGCAGCCGATGACAAGGCTCGCAAAGAAGAAGCTGAAATCCGCAACAGTGCTGAAGGCCTCGTCTACCAAACAGAAAAGCTCATCAACGAGCAAGGCGAAAAGCTTGACGAGACGCTGAAGGCTCAGGCAACTGAAGGTGTCGCAGCAGTGAAGGCAGCACTTGAGGGCACGGACTTGGAGGCCATCAAGACCGCAACAGATGCACTCATGAAGACGAGCCAAGAGCTGTCGACCAAGCTCTATGAGCAAGCCACGCAAAGCGAAGGCGCAACTGAGAACCAGGCGACCAATGACGACGATGTCGTTGACGCTGAGATTGTGGACGAGAAGTGAGCTCCGAAGAAGTAACCAACGACGGCGACGACGTCGAGGTCACCCTCGACGACGTCGTTCAAGGTGCGAACCAAGTTTTGGCTGATGCTGATGGAGTTGAGAGCGAAGGCGAAGACGTCGCCGAAGAAGTCCTTGATCCCCTGCAGTTGGCTGAGCTGGAGCGAGACAACTTCAAAGACTCACTCCAACGCTTACAAGCAGACTTCGAGAACTACAAAAAGCGGGTTGCTCGCAATCAAGTCGAAGAAGTTGCTCGTCAATCGGGCAACTTGGTAGCGAAGCTGTTAGTGGTCATTGACACCTTGGACTTGGCCCAAGCACACCTGCAAGACAGCGACGACGACGCAGAGGCCAAAGCCTTGGTAGCAGCTCGTGCCCAGTTGCTTGAAGTCTTGAGCAAAGAGGGTCTCGTTCGGGTCGATGCCGCAGAGATTTCCTTTGACCCAGAAGTCCACGATGCGGTCATGCATGGCGAAGCAACTGGTGAAGAGACTGAAACCATGGTCGATGAAATCCTTCGAGCCGGCTACGTCTGGCAGGGCCAAGTTCTGCGCCCAGCAATGGTGAAGGTCAGAGGGTAGCGGTGGCGGTTCAGCGCGAGTGGTTTGAAAAGGACTACTACCAAGTCCTTGGTGTCCCCGAGAATGTCTCGGAGAAGGACCTCACGCGCACCTACCGCAAGTTAGCCAAGCAGTATCACCCTGACGCCAATCCTGGCGCTGAGGATCGCTTCAAAGAAATCTCCACGGCCTACGAGGTCATTGGTGATCCAGCCAAGCGCAAAGAATACGACGACGTGCGTCGCATGGGCCCCGCTGCGGCTGGCTTTGGCCAGCCCGGCGGCGGTCCCGGCGGTCAGACGTTTCGCACCGAAGACATGGGTGACCTTGGTGACCTGTTCGGTGGGCTCTTTGGTGGACGCAGTCGTGGTCGCCGTGCCGCACAACGCGGTGATGACTTAGAAGCCCATCTGCACTTGGACTTCGCTGAAGCCATTGATGGTGTGACGACGTCGGTCCATGTGCCCGGTCAAAGTCCTTGTTCGCCGTGTCGGGGAACGGGAGCGAAAGCCGGCACGGCAATGAAGACCTGTCCTCGCTGTCACGGCTCAGGCCAGATGAATGACAACCAAGGCATGTTCTCGCTCGCCCAGGTCTGTCCCACCTGTTCTGGTCGGGGATCGCTCATTGAAACACCCTGTGACGCCTGTCATGGATCAGGGCGAGCACCGTCGAATCGACAAGTCAAAGTTCGCATTCCCTCAGGGGTTGATGACGGCCAACGCATCAAGGTGAAGGGCAAGGGGTCACCGGGGACCAATGGTGGACCTGCTGGCGATCTCTATGTCGTGATCTCCGTTGCCGCTCACCAGCTGTTCACGAAAAAGGGCCGCAACCTGTTGATCTCAGTGCCGGTGTCAATGGCTGAAGCGGTTCTTGGGACAACGGTGACGGTGCCGAGCTTGCATGAATCAGTAACGGTCAAGGTGCCAGCTGGCTTTCAAAGTGGCATGAGCTTGCGAGTGCGTGGCTACGGCGTGCCCGCAGCCAAGATTGATGGCGTCTCGGGTGACTTGCTCGTCAAGGTCGACGTTGTTGTGCCAAAGCACCCAAGTGAGGACCACGTTGCGTTGTTTGAGCAACTCCGTGCGCTTGACGACGATGCAGCACTTCGGGCGAAGCTCAACGTCACATGACGAGACACTTGGACACTCGTGCGGTTTACGTCATCTCGGTTGCGGCCGAGTTGTCCGGCGTTCACCCGCAAACGCTTCGCATCTATGAGCGAAAAGGTCTGTTGGAACCTGGTCGCACTTCAGGTGGCAGCCGCCGGTTCTCTGAGGCGGACTTGAAGCAATTGGCTCGAATCCAAGAGCTCACCCAAGCTGGTCTCAACTTAGAAGGCGTCAAGCGCGTGTTGGCCCTCGAGGCCGAGGTCGCCAAACTCCAGCAGTCCATTGATCAGTTGCAAATCGCGGCTCGACGCGACATTGAAGCCACGCATCGTCAATACCGACGAGAGATCGTGCCGCTCGGGCAAAGCCCAGTTCCCTTCAACCGAGGGGCATCAACAGGAAGGCGCTAACAATGGCCGTGAACCCAAATCAGTGGACGCTTCGCGTTCGTGAAGCTTTTCAAGCAGCTCAGTCCCAAGCCAAAACACTCGGGAATCCAGAGATTGTCCCCGAACATCTGCTCATTGCGCTGCTTGCTCAACCAGAAGGCATTACCCAGCCGCTCCTCGCAACGATTGGCCAACAACCAGGGGCCGTGTCTGATCGACTTCAAGGGGTGATCAAGGCACTTCCTCGAGCCATTGGGGGAAAAGATCCTGAGCTCAGCAAATCTGGACTTGCCGGACTCGAAGATGCTGACCGTCGCCGAGGAACCATGGGCGATGACTTCGTCTCGGTTGAACATGTGTTGTTGTCGTTTGCTCCAGAGCTCGGCGTTGACGCAGCGGCACTGCTTGCCGCGGTGGCTGAGCTGCGAGGACATCACCGAGTCACCTCGGAAAATCCAGAAGAACAGTTCAAAAGCCTGGAGAAATACGGGCGGGACCTAACCGATTTGGCTCGAGCGGGAAAACTCGACCCCGTCATTGGCCGCGACGAAGAGATTCGACGCGTGATTCAAGTGCTGTCTCGCAGAACAAAGAACAATCCCGTCCTCATTGGCGAACCAGGAGTTGGCAAGACCGCGATTGTTGAAGGACTCGCCACGCGAATCATTGAAGGTGACGTTCCCCAGTCACTGAAAGGTCGCAGGCTGATAGCTCTCGACTTGGCCGCCATGGTCGCTGGAGCCAAGTATCGAGGTGAGTTCGAAGAGCGCTTGAAGGCGGTGCTCAAAGAAATTGAAGATGCACAGGGAAGTGTCATCACCTTCATTGATGAACTCCACACACTCGTTGGTGCCGGCGCAGCCGAAGGGGCCATGGATGCGGGTCAAATGATCAAGCCCTTGCTTGCTCGTGGTGAGCTGCGCATGGTTGGAGCAACAACGCTCGATGAGTATCGCAAATACATTGAAAAAGACGCTGCTCTTGAGCGTCGGTTCCAGCAGGTCTTTGTCGATCAGCCAAGTGTTGATGACACGGTGGCGATTCTGCGGGGCTTAAAAGAACGCTACGAAATCCACCATGGAGTGCGGATTCAAGACGCAGCCCTCATTGCCGCTGCAACCTTGTCGGACCGGTTCATTACTCAGCGGTTCTTGCCGGACAAGGCCATTGACTTGGTCGACGAAGCAGCATCGAAGTTGCGTATTGAGATTGACTCCATGCCAACCGAGCTCGACGTCATCATCAGAAAAATTCGCCAAGGCCAAATGGAAAAGGTCGCCTTAGAACTCGAATCTGACCAAGCCTCAAAAGACCGACTGACAAAACTCGAAGCCGAGTTGGCCGAGTGGCAAGAGACCTGCGATGCCATGACCGCTCGTTGGCAAGCCGAAAAGCAGCAGATTGATCTCATCTCCAAGCGAAAGACCGAACTTGAAGAGCGCAGAGTCGATGCTGAGCGCTTGGAGCGCGAAGGCGACTTGGCCCAAGCATCGGCTATTCGCTATGGAGATCTGCCGAGAATTGAAAGCGAAATTGGACAAGCAACGAAAGACCTCGAGGCCTTACAACGCGACCATCGCTTCTTAAAAGAAGAAGTCGATGCCGAAGACATTGCTCAAGTGGTCAGTCGAACAACTGGTGTGCCGGTGTCGAAGTTGCTCGAAGGTGAAGTGGAAAAACTCCTGCACTTAGAACACTTGCTTGAAGATCGAGTGATTGGACAACACCAAGCAGTCTCAGCTGTCGCCAACGCCATTCGCCGCAGCCGGTCAGGACTTGCTGACTCGAACCGCCCGATTGGATCGTTTTTGTTCTTAGGTCCAACTGGCGTTGGCAAGACCGAACTTGCTCGAGCCTTGGCCGAGTTCTTGTTCGATGATGAGCGTGCCATGGTCCGCATTGACATGAGCGAATACATGGAGCGACACAGTGTGAGCCGACTCGTTGGCGCACCTCCTGGCTACATTGGCTTCGAAGAAGGTGGCCAGTTAACTGAAGCCGTGCGTCGACGCCCCTATGCAGTCGTGCTGCTCGATGAATTGGAAAAAGCACACCAAGACGTCTTCAATATCCTTCTCCAGGTCTTAGAAGACGGTCGCTTAACCGATGGTCAAGGCCGAACGGTTGACTTCACCAATGTGGTGCTCATTATGACGTCGAACTTGAGCGTCGCTCCCGAGCAGTATTTCAAGCCCGAGTTTGTCAACCGCATTGACGAGATTGTGCGGTTTGCTTCGCTGACGAAGAGCGATCTTCGCCAAATCATTGACGTCCAACTGCGGCGCTTAGCGAGCCGTATGGATGAACGCGGTCTTCTGCTTGAGGTCAGCGACGAGGCTGCGACCTACCTCGCTGACGAGGGCTATGACCCTGAGTTCGGTGCACGTCCACTTCGCCGGGTGCTCCAGCGACGAGTTGAAGACCCCTTAGCCATGGCGATTCTTGAGGGTCGCTTTCACTCCGGCCAAACGGTGCAGGTTGGCCTTCACGGTGAAGAGCTCACCTTCAACGCTTTGGTGGTTTAAGCCTTCGGGCCAGTTGAAGGCTTGATGAGCGGAGCGGCGCCAGAGCCTTTGGTTGCCTTGGCAGCGCGCTTTTCTTGGAGGGACTTGCCCACCTTCTTCACGTTCTTGTTGGACTTCTGGGACTTATCGGCCATGACGGCTCCTTGGGCTTTTCTCATCGTCGCAACATCACGCCGAAGTCAGTAGTTTCAACCTAGCCCGGAGGCACTTGCTCAGTGGGCAGAAAATGCGGCCCGTTTAAGTCCTTCTTCGACCTGGGCTTTGACCGCTGGTGATGGCTCACTGAGTCTCGTTAACACCACCGAGACAATTTCATCGTCGTAGGAGAAGTCATGGGGGTAGGGACCAACGGGGGAACCAGTGTCGGTGCCAACGTCAAAGGTCTCGCCACTCATGGAAAACACGAGCGGCACGGTGGCGGGAATTCGACCAACGCCCACGAGTTCTTCGTTGATGGACATTGCCACGTCGCCACCGGCACCAAAGCCGCCGTCGTAGGCAAATTCCACCGTGATGCTTTGTCGACCGAGGCCAAGGGGAACGTTTGCCGCGACGTTCGTGTGCTCATGGCCGTAGTAGTTGTAGTGAAAATGTGCGACGCGACTTTCGTCGACGTAGAGAGCCCAGCCGGCCATGTTCCCGCCTTGGGCAACCACGACGCCGTGACTGAGGTTCGTGACCTCAATCGTGGCGCTCACCTTGTACGAGCAGTTCTTCACGTTGAGCACCGAAGGCTCAGGCATACGCACATGGGCTTTGGTGTAGGTCATCTCTGTCACGTCGCCAAGCACGTGGGGGACAGCCAAGTCACCAAATCTCGGTGACCCTGGGTCTCTGAGCGGGTAAACGTTGTTGTCGAGGGCAACATCATGGAACAGCGCTTTCAATGCTTCTAATTTTTCCGGGAACTGCTCGCTCAGATCGTGTGCTTGAGAGAAATCGCCGGCGATGTCGTAGAGCTCCCAGTGCTCTTGTTCGCCATCGAAGGGGAGACCTTGGAGTCGGATCCATGGGGGGCGACCATGAAAACAGGCGGCAACAAATCCATCGTGGTAAATCGCTCGATTGCCAAGAATCTCAAAGTACTGGGTGGTTCTCGTGGTCTTGGCCTCTGGCGCATGAAAGCTGTAGCGCATGGAGGTGCCATCAATGGGGAGTTGCTCCAAGCCATTGACCTGGCTTGGAGGGGTGATGCCGGTCACGTCATAGATGGTGCTGGCGAGATCAACCACATGATGGAACTGTGGGCGAAGGCCAGTTGCCGAGATCCCTTGTGGCCAGCGAATCCCGAGACCATTGCGGGTGCCACCAAAGTGTGAAGCCACTTGCTTCATCCACTGAAATGGAGCGTCAAGTGCCCAAGCCCAGCCAATGTTGTAGTGGTTTTCGCAACGAGCGGAGCCAAAGTCGTCCATGTGGGCAAGGAGCCACTCTGGGTCTTCGGCACGTCCATTTTGGAAACTCGGTGCCGACCAGGCACCGTGCACCGTGCCTTCAGCAGAGGCGCCGTTGTCACCGGTCAAATAGATGACGAGCGTGTTGTCGAGCAGTCCCCGGTCCTCAAGTCCTTGAAGCATGAAGTGGATATGAAAGTCCGTGTGGGCCAAAAACCCAGCGAAGGTCTCCATCAGTCGAGCAGCAACTGGGCGGTAGCGCTCGGGGTAATCGGCAAAGGCGGGGATCCCTTCTGGTCGAGGGGTGAGTGCGGTGCCTGCAGGGATAATCCCAAGGTCGAGTTGGCGCTTGTAGATCGCTTCGCGCAGGACGTCCCAGCCTTCGTCAAAGTGACCCTTGAACTTGTCGATCCATTCAGGGGCGACGTGATGGGGTGCATGGACCGCTGGCGTGGAGAAATACGTGAAGAAGGGCTTGGTTGGTGACGAAGCTTTGACCCGGTCAATCCAGGTCAGGGTTTGATCAACCAAGTCTTCAGTCAGGTGGTAGTTCTCTCGGCCAACATGCGGAGAGATTGGGGTTGTTTGGTCATAGACCGGTGGCTCAAATTGCGAGCACTCGGCTCCCAAGATTCCATAGAAGCGCTCAAAACCCATCCCCGTTGGCCAGTGAGTAAACGGCCCAGCGGGACTTTGCTCCCAACTTGGGGTCAAGTGCCATTTGCCAAAACAGCCCGTGGCATAACCATGTTGCCTCAGCACTTCGGCCACGGTGGCCGCTTCTTCGGGCATGGCACTGTCGTAACCGGGATAGGTGTTGGCAATTTCTGGGATACCACCCATGTGGACTCGGTGGTGATTGCGCCCAGTCAAAATCGCGGCTCTCGTGGGTGAGCACAACGCTGTCGTGTGAAAGGCGTTGTAGGTGAGACCTTCACTGGTCACTTTGTTGAGTCCTGGCGAGGGGACTGGCCCACCAAAGGCTTCGAAGGATCCAAATCCAACATCATCTAAAACAATGAGCAACACATTTGGTGCGTCCCCTCTTGGCCCACTGCGCTCCATCTTGGCCGGGGTGGCATCTTCCATCAGGCGGCCAATCTGCCCAGTAAAAGGGGGAGTTGGCCGGGGAAGAGATTCAGATTCGGTCATGAGCGAAGGGCGGGGAGGTCAAAGACCGACAGCGCACGAACGAGATCTTGGACGTCCCCCACAACTTCTCCTTCGCCGCTGTCGAGCAAGGCTTGGAGGCTGACGTTGCCACACAGGAGATTTGTCCATGTTGACTTCGTGCCACGAAGGGTCACCGTTGCCCCCTCCCCTGACGTCGGCGCGGCAATGGAGTTGCGCACATGGAGTCCAGCTGTTTCTTCACCAAAACAGAACGCCACGTGGACGTCAATACCTTCAGCTCGCTTTGGGTCAACGAGGACGCGAAGCAAATGCACTGAGCGCTCGAGTGGTGACGCTGCGACGACTTTCGGGCGGAGTTGATGGACTTTCATCCATCCCGCATCGAGAGAGCCCTCAAGGATTCGTGCCCTCGTCAAGCACCAATTGCGAATATTGGCAGCCGTTGTCCGCTCGGCAATGAGCCGCAGGCCTTTGGCTAAGAGTTCGTGGTCTTGCGTTGCGGCGTCGTCTCTTGTTGACAGCCATGAGGCGAGTTCAATGCCCCAGCGAAGGTCATCTGCTGCGAAGGAAGCTTCCACCTCGCTTCGCACGAGGTGTTCACCACCGAATCCAGCAATGAGCCGAGCCGAACGCTCAGCGGTTTTCACGGGGAACAAGTTGGCCGGGTCGCCGTCAAAGAAGCCAAATAGGCCACTTCTGATTTGACGAGCGTGGTGCTCAACAACCCCATAGAGCTCAGTGGTCAGGAAGTCTTCGCCGTAGAGAGCGGGCAGTTGCACGGTGTGGGCCAAGTCATTGGTCGTTGCCCCCAAGTTGGTCTGGCGCACGGTTTGGTCCCAGATGAACGCAAGCGAGTCGCGGTAGCGAGTGACTCTGGCGACAATTTCTTCTGCTCCCGACATGGACGGTCCATGGGTGGCGACTAGGTGTTCAGCGCCGAGGGAAAGTAAATGATCAATACCGCGAATGAGGACGTTTGGGTCGCGGTACTCTTCGCCACGGATGGCAAAGATGTTGAACAGCAGTGGCCACACAAGGTTGTGGACGGCAACACCTAACTCGGGGAAGAAATAGGTCACCGAGTCATCGGCGTCTGATGGCGCCATGGTGACTTCAATGGTGAGGCCCGCCACTTCCAAGGTGGTGTTGTCGTCAAAAGTGACGTCTGGCGGGAGATAGCCAGGAGTTGATCTTCCGAGGTCTGGGCGCTTCCAGTAGAGGCCGAGGCCAACGTTTTGAGCATGATCGGGGCCTTCGCCTGGCAACGCAATCGCGAACTGCTCAATGAGGCCACGGCTGTAGGTCGGGGCGATTTCTGTCGAAGCACGAGCCAAGTTGCCGTCGATTTTTTTGTGGCCATAGATCGGCAAGGTGGTGCCGGCCTCTTCCATGATGGCCTGTGTTCCGCTGACGTAATGGAAGTGGGTGTAGAGCACGGCCACGATTGGCGAAGTGGTGACTTGTCGCAGTTGTGCAAGTGAAGCGGCCATCTCTTCTTGGCTTTCACCAGAATCAATGGCAATAATGCCACCGGGTCCTTCAATGAAGGTCTGGTTGGATAGTCCATTGCCAATCGCACACCACACACCACTTCGTGGTGACTCGAGTCGAGGTTGCAGCCGCTCGTTTTGGGCCAAATGGTCACGATGGACCCGTGATCCATCAGCCAACTCAACGGTGTACTCACTCGTTGCTTCGAAACTTCTG
The DNA here is from genome assembly GCA_947456095.1 of Acidimicrobiaceae bacterium. Taxonomy (GTDB): domain Bacteria; phylum Actinomycetota; class Acidimicrobiia; order Acidimicrobiales; family RAAP-2; genus CAIQEU01. Next base: position 12,462 of record CANGPX010000014.1, on the reverse strand, counting down.
CTCGCTCGGGTGGTGTCCATGGCAAAACCCTAGAACTGAACACCTCGGTGTTGTTTGATCGTCATAGTGACAAGTACCGCCGCGGGTACGCTTAGACGTACCCGAACCGGGCTTGGAGGAATGCCGTGCCGACAACTGTCGTCGTTGGAACCCAATGGGGAGATGAGGGCAAAGGTAAGCTCACTGACCTCTTAGCCAAGGAAATGGACGTTGTTGTCCGTTACCAAGGTGGCCACAATGCTGGCCACCGCATTGTGGTGGAAGGTGAAGCCTTCGCCCTGCAACTCATTCCGTCGGGAATCTTGTACCCAACCGTGACGCCGGTCATTGGCAACGGTGTGGTGGTTGACCCGGGGGTGCTCCTCAATGAAATCGACGTCCTTGAGGCCAAAGGTGTCGACACCTCAAAGCTCATGGTGTCGGGCAATGCGCACCTGATCATGCCGTACCACCAAGAACTCGACCGTGTCTCTGAGCGCTACCTCGGAAAAAATGCCCTCGGGACGACCAAGCGAGGCATTGGCCCGGCCTATGCCGACAAGGCAACCCGCGTTGGGCTACGAGTCCAAGACCTGCTCGACGAAAAGATCTTCCGGCAGAAGTTGGAAATCGCCCTCGTTGAGAAAAATGCCCTTCTTTCTCGGGTCTACAACCGTCTCCCCATGGATGTCGATGCCATTGCCGCGACCTATCTCGGCGTCTACGCCCCTCGCATTGCCCCAATGATTGCTGACACGGTTGGTTTTCTCCACGACGCCGTTGCTGGTGGCCGCAACATTTTGATGGAAGGTGCCCAAGCAACGTTCTTGGACTTAGACCACGGCACCTATCCCTTTGTGACGTCGTCGAACCCCGTCGCCGGTGGGGCAGCGACTGGTTCGGGTCTTGGTCCAAGAGACCTCAACCGCATTGTTGGTATTGCCAAGGCCTACATCACCCGAGTTGGTGCAGGGCCATTCCCGACAGAGTTGACCGACGCACTTGGCGACCTGCTCGTTGACCGTGGTCACGAATACGGCACGAACACTGGTCGTCGTCGTCGCTGTGGATGGTTTGACGCGGTCATGGCTCGCCAGGCAGTGCGGCTCAACTCACTGACCGAGATTGCCCTGACAAAGCTCGACGTGCTTGACACCTTGCCGGTCATTCGCGTCTGTGTTGGCTATGAAGCCGATGGCGTTCGCTATGACTTCCCGCCGTATCACCAGTCTGTACTCCACAAGGTCACGCCAATCTACGAAGACTTGCCCGGCTGGGAAACAGATCTCACCACGTTCACGTCACGCGACCAATTGCCGCAAGCGGCGAAAGACTACGTGGCGTTCTTGGAAGCCCAAATCGGTGTGCCGATTCGCCTTGTCGGTGTTGGCCCGGGCCGAGAGCAGTTCGTCGACTTCTCGAAGTCGTGAGGAGCCCACGGCCAGTACTCGTTGTTGGCAGTGGTGCGCGAGAGCACGCCTTGGCGAGGGTGCTTGCTCGCACCGCACCGGTGATTGTGGCTCCGGGGAATCCTGGGATGGTTACTCAAGCCACGCCATTTCCCATCACCATCAGCGCTCTCGCACCACAAGAGATCGACGTTGATCTCGTCATCATTGGGCCTGAAGTTCCCTTGGCTGAAGGGCTCGCCGACACGTTGCGAGGCCTCTCGAGGCTCGTTGTTGGGCCAGGTGCAGACGGTGCACAACTTGAAGGCTCAAAAGCGTTCATGAAAGAACTCTTAGACGAGGCACAGATTCCAACAGCCAAGTTTGGAGCATTCACTTCTGTGGCCGAGGCACTGGTGTTTTTGGAGACCATGTCGCCGCCATATGTCGTGAAAACCGACGGCTTGGCTGCGGGCAAAGGTGTGCTCGTCACCGACTCGTTCGAAGAAGCCAAAGATGACGTCATTGACAAGTTGATGGGCGAGGCCTTTGGCAAAGCTGGTCGACGCATTGTCATTGAAGAAGGACTCATTGGTACGGAGTGTTCCCTGCTTGCTTTGTGTGACGGTGAGCGAGTGGTGCCACTCACCCCAGCCCAAGACTTCAAGCGGTTGGCAAATGGCGACCTCGGTCCAAACACCGGCGGTATGGGCGCCTACACCCCCATGCCACAAGTCACAGATGAGCTCGTTGCTGAGCTCGTCACGACCACCATTGAGCCACTGGTTCGCGCACTACGGGCTCGAGGCATTGACTATCGAGGCGTGCTCTATGCCGGCCTCATGTTGACCGCAGATGGCCCAAAGGTGCTCGAGTTCAATGCCCGCTTTGGCGACCCAGAAGCAGAAGTGCTCTTGCCACTGCTTCAAGGCGACCTCGTTGCCTGGTTCACCTCTATTGCTGAAGGTGCGGTTGCCCCGACCCCACCAGCTGTCGGAGCAAGCGTGTGTGTTGTTTTGGCAGCACCCGGTTACCCAGAAGCTCCGAGGAAGTCCATGCCGATTGCTGGTCTTGGTGATGATGGCCAACTGTTGAGCCCAATTGACGGGGTCACCGTCTTTCATGGCGGAACGAATCGGCCCGACCCGCAAGGCCCATTTCTTGTCAATGGTGGCCGGGTGCTCACCGTCAGTGCAGTGGCCGAGACGCTCAAAGCTGCTCGAGCCTTGGCCTATGAAGCCGTGGCGCAGATTTCTTTTGAAGGAATGCAATACCGCACTGATATTGCTGAAGATGCCGTCAAACGAGAGGAACAGTCGTGATCCCCCGCTACGCACCGAAAGCCATTGCCGAGATCTTCACCGATGAAGCTCGCATGCAGGCACTGCTTGAAGTCGAGCTCTTGGCCGCAGAAGGACTCGCAGCCCTTGGGGTCGTGCCGACCGAAGACGCCATTGCCCTTCGAGCTCGTGCGCCAAGAATTGACGCGGAGTTTGTCCAAGCAGTCAACGACCGTGAAGTCATCACCAATCACGACTTAGCTGCCTTTGTTGACATTGTCCAAGACCGCATTGGTGCACCAGAGGGCAGCTGGATCCACTTCGGCCTCACTTCATCAGATGTTGTTGACACGGCGCTGTGCACGATGATGACGAAAGCCACCGACTTGTTGCTTGTGCAACAACAAGCCTTCGTTTCGGCCTTGGCCACTCGTGCAGTGGAACTCGAATCCATGGCGGTGCTTGGCCGCACCCACGGCATGCACGCCGAGCCCACCACGTTTGGCATGAAGTTCGCCCTGTTTGCGCTGCAAGCCGAGCGTGACCGGGTCCGCTTGGAGCGGGCCCGAGAAGCCATTGCTGTGGCGAAGTTGTCTGGCGCTGTTGGCACGTTCTCCAACATTGACCCAGCAGTTGAGGCCTTTGTGGCTGAACACCTCGGGCTGAAAGCCGTCCCAGCCACCCAAGTCATTGCTCGTGATCGCCACGCTGAGTGGTTCTACGCCTGCGCTGCGATTGGCACCACCATTGAGTTGTTTGCGACAGAAGTGCGCCACTTGGCCAGAAGTGAAGTTGGCGAAGCAGAAGAGCCATTTGGCAAGGGCCAAAAGGGATCTTCGGCCATGCCGCACAAGCGCAACCCTATTTTGTCTGAGCGGCTCTGCGGTTTGGCTCGAGTTCTGCGTGGGTATCTCTCGGCTGGTTTGGAAGACGTAGCGCTGTGGCATGAGCGAGACATCTCGCACTCTTCAGTTGAGCGAGTCATTGTGCCCGACTGCGCCATGTTGACCTACTACATGGTCGAAAAGGCGACGGGTCTGGCCGCCAATCTCGTCATCAACGAGGCCCGAGCTCGAGAGAACTTGGCCGTCAACTCACTCGGTCTGGTGTTCTCGCAATCGGTGCTCTTGCAGATCATTGAGACGGGCAAGACCAGAGACGAGGCGTATCGCATTGTGCAGCGTGACGCCCGTGAAGCAGTGGAATCACGACGCCACTTGCGTGACGTTTTGGAACAAGACGAAGAAGTGACGTTGTCGTCGTCGGAGCTTGATGTCGCCTTTGATCTCGCTCGAGTGTTGACCCATGCGCATCGCGCGGTCGATGCAGTCCGGCACTTGGCGGTGAGTTAGGTGAGCGAGATTTCGTTCCCACTCATTCACTCGGGCAAGGTTCGAGATCTCTATGACGTTGGGCAAGGGCGAATCTTGATGATTGCCTCTGACCGACTGTCGGCCTTTGACGTCGTCATGGCTGAACCCATTGCCAATAAGGGTCGGGTCTTGACGGCAATGACTGCGTTTTTCCTCGACGAAGTGAGCGACGTCGTGGCCAACTCGGTGATTTCCTTTGACCCTGAACAAATCGACACACTGCTAGCGGTCACCTTGCCGGCTGAAACACACGGCCGAGCTATGTTGGTCGAGCGAGCCGAGATGGTCAGTCTTGAGTGCATTGTGCGTGGCTACTTGGCTGGCCAAGCGGCATCTGAATATGAGCGTTCTGGCACCATTCATGACATGGCAGTTGTGCCTGGGCTTCGCTTGGCCGACCGTTTGCCAACGCCAATGTTCACACCTTCAACCAAAGCCGATGAAGGCCATGACGTGAACATCTCGGTTGCAGCCGCTCGAGAGCTCGTGGGGGCTGACCTTGTTCGTGAGCTTGAGCAAGTTTCTTTGGCCGTCTACGAGCGAGCAGCAGCTCGGGCAAAGTCAGCCGGCTTCATCTTGGCTGACACCAAGTTTGAATTCGGCCACGTGAATGGTCAACTGGTCTTGTGCGATGAAGTGTGCACCCCGGACTCGTCGAGGCTCTGGCCAGAGGCCCAAGTGGTTCCTGGCGAGACCCCACCGGCCTATGACAAGCAGCCATTTCGTGACTGGCTGGAAGCAATTGGCTGGGACAAACAACCGCCTCCACCCCCTGTTCCCCTTGAGGTTGCCACCACGACTTCTGAGCGGTATGTGGCTGCGTATGAACTCGTGACCGGACGCCTGCTCAGTGACTGGTACGGTGCGAAGCCATGAGGTTCACTGCCACCGTTGATGTCAGCCTGCGTCCTGGAATTGCTGACCCGGAAGGGGCGACGATTGAGCGAGCCCTCCCGGCGCTCGGTATTTCTTCAGTCACAAACGTCCGAGCTGGGAGCTCCTTTGTCTTTGACGTTGAAGCAGGATCAGTCGAAGAAGCAACAGCTGTTGCTACCGATCTCGCTACTCGTCTGTTAGCCAACCCGGTCATTGAAGACTCAACTGTTCGAGTTGAAGCCCGGTGACCGCTGCTGTTGTCGTTTTTCCGGGGAGTAATTGTGAACACGATGCCGTCAGTGGGCTCGAGCTTGCTGGCACGACGGCTGAGCTTGTTTGGCACACCGAAACGGATTTGAGCCGTTTTGATCTCGTCGTGCTGCCAGGTGGCTTTGCCCATGGCGATTACTTGCGCCCAGGAGCATTGGCTCGCATTTCCCCGGTCATGGACGCTGTTGGGGCCTTTGCCAGGCGTGGCGGACCAGTAGTTGGAATTTGTAACGGTTTTCAGGTCTTGACTGAAGCGGGGCTTCTGCCTGGTGCACTGCAGAAGAACAATCACTTGACCTTCAACTGTCAAGATGCAGTGGTTGAAGTTGCCTCGTCAAGATCAGTGCTCACCAGTGGTGTTGCTGTGCACACGAGGTTGTCGATTCCAATTAACCACTTCTCGGGAAGTTACGTCTGCACGCAAGAAACGCTGCGAGAACTTCATGACAACGACCAAGTGGTGCTTCGCTACGTCGAAAATCCGAATGGTTCACTCGACGACATCGCCGGGATTTCGAACATACAAGGCAATGTCGTTGGTCTCATGCCGCATCCTGAGCGGGCATGTTCAACACTGCTTGGCTCAACCGACGGATTAGTTCTGCTCCAAGCACTCGTCGGGGCAGCACAACTGGCCTGACCCAACGAGCACTTGGCTCAAACTCGAACTTGGCTCAAACTGAGCGAGTTCGCTTCACGCCAGCGGCCTTCAGGACTTTTGCGTCAACGCCCATTGATCGCCATGAGGCGTAGTCAATGCCCTTGCGCTCTGAGTATGAAGCCGCAACTTGGACAAACTCGCCTTCAAAGCTCGAAGCGTCACTTGACACGCCCATCGATGCCTTTTCTGCTTCTAGGTCCTTGCGCTCTTGAATGAGCGACAACTTGGTCAGTGCATCGGCACTGTCGAACTTTGCTGCGATGGCCTTGAGGCGTGCATCAATCGAAGTAGGGGTCCGCTTACGACCACGCTTTGGCTTATTGGAAGTCAAAGCTTCTAGGTAGTTTCGAACAGCAAGACTCTCTGAACGCCCCTGTGCGAGTGCCTCTTTATGTGCAGTCGACATTTTCGCTGATTCCTTTGCAGCACGTGCCACGTTGTTCCTTTCAATGGTGATGTTGTTTGCCAACTTTAGCAATTGTTCTGGAGTGATTACACTCTTAACACTTTCAGTCTAGTAACAAATGTTCTCTTTACAGTTCGCTAGATAACTTGCAATGGGGACTCTCTACGCCTTGATAAATCTAAGATTTTACCTTTGTGAATAGGATAAATACTTGCAAATCCTTGAAGCATTACCCTGATGAGTAATGAGTTTCTGAGGATCAGAGAAGGAAATTACAGCGTTTGAAACTCTGACTTGCCAAAGTTAATGAGCAGAAATGATACCTCCAGAACAGTTCTCCCTGCCCGATCTACGCTGTGTAGATGGAATTTCAAAAAGCTGCCAATCGCTGGTCGAATACCTGCTTTGTCGTCACGGGGATCATGTGTGCGTTTTGGACAGCGTGGTTTGGCCATCGTTCTCTCGTTGCGTCTGCGACTTCTGATGTCTATCTCGGCTTTGAAAACGCGTTTCCAGCTCCTGATGCATGGCTTACTTTGTGCCTCATTGGAGCGGGAGTTTCCCTTCGACAAAGACGACCCACTGCACTGTTGTGGTTGCTGCTGAGCGCTGGGGCAGGGGGATATCTGTTTGCCATTGACGTTGCCTTTGACATCGAGCATGGCATTTGGACGAGTGGGGCAGGAGGGCTCATTGAACTTGGCATCAATGTATTGACGTTGACCTTGACCGCGGGAATCATTCGTTGGGCATGGCGAAATCGCTTGGAACTTCAAGGTCTCAAGCAATGAGGTGGCTAAGGCTGTCCACTACGATTTGGTCATGGCCGACCCCACGGAACCCATTCACCGCCAGCTCGGCTTGACCGACGATGAGCTCCAACTCATTGTCGAAGTTCTCGGTCGTGAACCCAACCACTTAGAACTGGCGTTGTATTCAGTCATGTGGTCTGAGCACTGCTCGTATAAATCGTCACGGATTCACTTGCGCCGGCTCCCAACAACTGGTGAGCGGGTGCTGGTTGGACCTGGCGAAAATGCTGGCGTCATCGATGCCGGAGACGGTATTGCTTTGGCGATTCGCATTGAATCACACAACCATCCTTCTGCCATTGAGCCCTACCAAGGTGCGGCGACTGGCGTTGGGGGCATTTTGCGAGACATCTTCACCATGGGCGCTCGGCCCATTGCCGTGATGGACCCGTTGTTCTTTGGTCCGCAAACAACCCCGAAGCAACGCTGGCTGCTCGAAGGTGTCGTTGCTGGCATCTCTGGCTACGGCAACTCGGTCGGCGTGCCGACCATTGGTGGCGAGCTCACCTTTGACCCTTGCTACGCAGGCAACCCGCTCGTCAATGTGCTCTGCCTTGGCGCGCTTCCAACTGAGCGTCTTGTGCTTGGCATTGCCTCGGGAACCGGCAACTTGGCAGTGCTGCTTGGTTCAACGACTGGTCGAGATGGCATTGGTGGCGTGTCGGTTCTCGCGTCTGCTGGATTCAGTGATGATGACGACCAGTCAAAGCGCCCAAGCGTCCAAGTCGGCGACCCGTATGAGGAAAAGCGCCTCATTGAGGCGTGCTTGGCGCTGCTTGATGAAAAATTGGTCGTTGGTATCCAAGACTTAGGTGGCGCGGGCCTGGTGTGTGCGACCTCTGAGACTGCTGCTCGTGGACGAGTGGGCATGGACGTTGACGTTGATGCCGTTCCCACCCGTGAAGCTGGCATGGAGCCATGGGAGATCATGACGTCAGAGTCCCAAGAGCGGATGCTTGCCATCGTCACCCCTGAAGGCTTGGCCCGTGTCCAAGAACTCTGCGCTCGCTGGGAAGTTCGGGCCACGGTCGTTGGCCGAGTCACCGAGCCTGACCTTTCACCTGACGGTGAGCCCATTGGCGTGCTCCGCATTCGTCATGGATTTGATGGTGAAATCATTGCTTCAATTCCAGCCTCGTCACTTGCCGACGACGCCCCGCTGTATGAGCGTCCCCTTGCTCGACCGAGTGACTTAGATGCTCGACACGCAGCCAAGCCAGAAATGGAACCAGAAGGTGATCTGCGCCAAGAGCTGCTGTCACTGCTTGTTGACCCAGCGTTCGTGTATCGCCAATACGACCACCAGTTGTTCTTGAACACCGTCACCGGTCCTGGCGCCAACGCCGCGCTGTTGAAACTCGCCGGACCCGGCCTTCCCGAGTCGAATCGTGGCTTTGCCTTGACGACCGACTCCAACCCACGGTGGTGTTCGCTTGACCCGAGAGCCGGTACTGCGCTCACGTTGGCTGAATCCATTGCCAACTTGGCCTGTGTTGGGGCAACACCCGTTGCGGTGGTCAACTGTCTCAACTTCGGCAACCCAACCCACCCAGAAGTCATGTGGCAGTTGTCTGAGTCAATTGATGGCATGGCTGAAGCGTGCAACGCGTTTGGTTTGGCCGTTGTTGGCGGGAATGTCTCGCTGTATAACGAAAGTGGCGGAAGAGACATTGACCCGACCCCTGTGCTTGGCGTGCTCGGTCTCGTTGATGAACTTGCCGCTCGTCCACCGGTGCTTGCCTGGAATGAAGGCGACACCGTCGTGCTGATTGAGGCAGAAGGGGCAACGACGTCACTTGGTGGATCACGTTGGGCCAGAGAGATTCGCACCAACACTGGGGGCACCTTGGCCGCCCTCGATGCGCCTGCTCACGCAGCACTGTGCCAGGCAATCACCAAGATCATCGCGACCCAAGTTGCTGGTGGCGAAACGGTTATTACCGCTATCTCCGATGTTTCCGGTGGTGGCCTCGCCGTCACGCTGGCAGAAATGGCACGAGCCAGCAGCATTGGCCTCTCAGCGACACTTGAGCAAACAAAAGAAACCTTCTTTGGTGAAGGACCAAGTCGCTTTGTCGTCGCCACGAGCGACCTTGAAGGCCTGCGTGCAGCCCTTGGTGGCGTGGCCCTCAGGTTGACGACCCTTGGCACGACAAGCGGGTCTGTGCTCGATCTCGGCGGAATCTCGGTCACCTTGGACGAAGTAACGACTGCTTCTCAAGCTCTCTTCCAGCACAGTTAGTTCTTCGCCCCCGTCTTCTTGGCATCGCTTTTCAGGACCCAAAGGGTGCCGCTACAACGCAGGTGGCCAGGGAGGGAAGCGGACTCGTTCGTCGACTCGATGATCAAGCGAGGAAGAGATCATCGGTGCCAGATGTCGCGCCTGTTGAAGGCTGGATGCTGGTGGTGAGGAGGAGGGGAGAAATCAGTCACCTCCAAAGTTCGCAAGAAATCTTCAAAAACTGGAACAGATCGGGACCGGCTTCTTGCGACAAATGGTGACGGAGTAACGGTGGGCTGTGTCACCATTGGCACACGCGACGATGAACCTCGAAGCATTGCGATCGAGATAAGGGAGTAGTCATGGCCACGGTGGCCTTCAACCACGTGACGAAGAAATTCGGTGAGACCTCGGTGCTCAACGGACTTGACCTTGAAGTAACTGATGGCGAATTTCTCGTCCTGCTCGGTCCTTCGGGATGTGGCAAGACCACCGCACTTCGGATGGTGGCGGGACTCGAGAGCCCAACGTCTGGGACCGTCACGATTGGAGGAAGCGTCGTCAATGATGTCGCTCCCCAGCACCGAGACGTAGCCATGGTGTTTCAGAACTACGCCCTCTACCCCCACCTCTCGGTGGCAAAGAACATTGAATTTCCCCTTCGCCAACGAGATGTCTCGGCCGACGTTCGAGCGAAGAAGGTGAGCGAAGTCGCCGACATGCTTGGGCTTACGGAACTTCTTGATCGAAAGCCCCGTCAGCTTTCTGGTGGCCAGCGTCAACGAGTCGCCCTTGCCCGTGCGATTGTTCGCGAACCCGTGTGCTTTTTGATGGACGAGCCGCTGTCGAACCTCGATGCAACCCTTCGAGCTCGCACGAGATCAGAAATTGTTCGCCTGCAGCATGAACTTGGCACTACGACCATCTTTGTGACCCACGACCAGGTCGAAGCGATGACCATGGGAGATCGCATTGCTGTGCTGAACGCTGGTGACCTCCAGCAAGTCGGCACACCAACGGAGTTGTTCGCAAATCCTGCCAATGTCTTTGTTGCTGGGTTCATTGGAAACCCCGGGATGTCACTGCTCGCCTCAGAAGTGGTCAATGGGCAACTGAGCATTGGTGGCACGCCAACGACGTTCTCAGGGTTAGGTGTCAGTGGTGCAGTCACGGTTGGTGTGCGTATTGACGGCGTTCAACTTGGCTCTTCAGGTATTGCGGCCATTTGTGATGGCGTTGAGGTCTTGGGCGCCGAAGTCCATGTGCTTGGCCACCTTGGCGACGACCAAATCATCGTGCGCCAAGCAGCAAGTGCGCCACGACCAAAGATTGGCGAGCAGATTTTTGTTGAACTCACTGCGCAACCATTGTGCTTTGATGCGGTGACTGGCTTGCGAGTTGGAACGTGACGACCATTCGTCAACGCCGCAGTGAAACGGTGCTCGCGCTGTGCCTCGTCGCTCCTGCGTTGATCTTGCTCTCGGTGTTTCTCATCTATCCGTTCTTCAAGAACTTCACGTTGTTTTTGTATCACGCACCTCCGTATCCGGGGCTCCCGTCAAAGTGGGCAGGTCTCAGTCAGTTCTTCGACACGATCACCTCAACTTCGTTTTTGGAGGGCTTGACCGCGACCGTGATCTACACCGTGCTCGTCGTGCCTATTGGCGTGTTCTTAGGGTTAGTGCTCGCCGTTGCTGCGCATCAAAAGCTCAAAGGTATGGCGATCTACCGCACGATTTTCGCCACCACCGCGGTGAGCTCAGTTGCGGTTGCCGCAATTGTCTTTGGCACCTTCATGAACCCGGTTTTGGGACTTCTACCGTGGCTTGGCATTGATACGAACCCGACAATTTTGCAGAACCCAACCTGGGCAATCTTTGCCATGGCGCTCATTGGCCTGTGGCAATTCATTGGTCTGTCATTCATCTTGTTCAGTGCCGGTCTGCAGTCACTTCCTGAAGAGGTGCTTGAAGCAGCAAAACTCGATGGGGCAAGCCCGGCAAAAGCATTCTTCACCGTCACGATTCCGCTGTTGTCACCAACAATCTTCTACGTCTTCACCGTTGGCGTGATTGCGGCCATGTTCACGTTTGGCCAAATGGATCTGCTCATTGGACCAGGCGCTGCGTCGGCTGTTCATGTCAACACGTTGGCCTATCAGATCTACCAATACGCAGTCACGACACCGAATCCTGGCGTGGCTGCGTGTATTTCGATTGCCCTGTTCATCTTGACGGCGATGGTGACCTTGGCCAACTTCCGCTTCCTAGAACGCAGAGTCAACTATGACGTCTGATCTTGTGGTCACACCAGCGGCGTCGCCCAAGCGCTCACGGGCTCGACGGTCGAAGTTCGCCAGTTATTTCGTGCTGAGCCTTGGCGCACTTGTTGTGCTGTTCCCGCTGTACATGGCAATTGTGAGTTCTCTGCTCACCCCGGTCCAAATCGGCCAACAACCGCCGCTGTTCTATCCACCAAGTCCACAGTGGCACAACTACAAAAATGCTTTAGTCGATGGGCACCTTGACACGTATCTGTGGAACTCCATCTTGCAGACCCTCGAGATTGTGGTGGGTTCAGTCCTCACCAGTTTGCTTGCAGCGTTTGCCTTTGCCACCTTTGATTTTCCCTTCAAAAAGGTGCTCTGGGCGCTCATTTTGGCCACGCTGCTCATTCCCTTTGAGGTCACGATTGTCACCAACTACCAAACAGTTGTCTCGACGCACCTGCTTGGGTCGCTGTGGGCGCTGACCATTCCGTTCATGGGATCAGCCATTGGCATCTTCTTGCTCCGCCAAGCATTTATGGCGATCCCTGGCGAGATTCGTGAGGCCACCATTCTCGATGGCTGCGGTCCTCTGCGGTATTTCTGGCGAGTGGCCATTCCCCTCGTTCGCCCGCAACTCGCCGCATTTACGGTGATTGCGGTGCTCGGTGCGTGGAACCAGTACCTGTGGCCACTGCTGCTCACGTCGAATGACGAAGCGCACCGCACCTTGCAGATTGGCCTCAAGGCCCTCAACAGTGGAACCTTTGAGGGCTACGGAGTTGTGCTTGCTGGTGCCATGATTGCTTCAGTTCCGATGCTCATCTTGATGGTGGTCTTCAACCGTCAACTGGTGCGGAGCCTGACCGGCGGAGCAATCAAATAGAAAGAAATCATAAGTTTGGCGACTTCGCGTCACCCAGTGATTAC
>CANGPX010000013.1 GCA_947456095.1 Acidimicrobiaceae bacterium | reverse complement strand
GCCAACCTTGGCATACGAGTCAGCCAGAATCGCCGCCACATGACCGGCAAGCAGCGCCATCGTGGCAGAAGCCAGCACGGTGTGAACCTTGGCAAGCGCTGCGGGTTTGAGCACAGGCAGACTTGCTCGCAGCGGGTGCCTTCGCCAGAGGCCAACGAGGCTGAGTCCGGCAAGGGCTGCAATTGCGGCGAGGCCAAGTCCTCGACCAAGCACCCACGGAAGCATTGAGTGACGAACACTCAACGTCACCTTGGCAACAGCCATGGCCAAAACAATTACCGCAGCTGAAGCCACCCACCAGTTCTTCGGCGATTTCGCCGCTTCGGTTTTGGTCGCTTTTGGCGAGCGCTCGGCAGCTGAAGGCCGTGTTGGAGTCGTCGTCATGAGGGGCGCACCCAAGTCACGACGGGCTCTGCCCCACTACTCACGGCGACCTCACCTTCTCGAGACACAAAGACTGCTGCGAGCCCCCGCTGTTCGGCTTCGACGAAGCCGCCAGCAAACCCGCCGAGAAACAGGGTCTTCGACCACACCTCAGCCGAGACGGGATCATCTCCAATCACCGTTACCGATGAGAGTCCCTCTCCTCCTGGAGCTCCCGTTCGAGGATCAATGAGGTGGTGGACAGGAGTTGTCCCGGCGCGCCATTGTCGAAGCCTCACTGAAGAAGTCATGACTGCGCCTTGTTCAATCTCAACAGCAGCGATGGGTTCAATTGCAGAGGGAATGGGATCTTCAATCGCAATTGGCCAAGGCCGTGAACAATTGTGGGCGACCACGACAACGTCACCACCGGCACAAATGAGGCCATTCATTCCCCGAAGGCGGAGCGCCTCTGCTGCAGCTGCGAGGGCAGCACCTTTGGCAATGCCACCAAAATCAAGTGCTGCACTCTGCGCAGCAAACGTCAGCGAATGCTCGTCAATCAGTGGATTTTCCCAAGGGACAAGGAGTGGTCGTGGCTCTGGGGCATTTCGTGGCTCCAAGAGCTGCGAAAAGGTGCGGTCATATCCGAGTGCTTCGAGTGCCTGGCGAACTCGTGGATCAAAGCGTCCACCGGTTTCGACATAGGCGGCAAACGAAGCACGCAGTACTTGGCCAAGGACTGGTGAGAGCGCCGTTTGATCAGTTGCTTTGAGGAACTCGTTCAGTTCACTTGAAGCGACAAAGCGACTGCAAGCGGTCTCATAGAGGCCAAAGACCCGATCGACGAGCTGAAGGGCTTGGTCAGCCACTGCATCGTTGCCTTCGATGAGTACTTCAATGACTGATGCCATCGCCGAGGTCGTGCGAACAGTGAGTTCACGGCTCAATTCCAGGGTTTCGCTAGCGAATGGCACCGGAGGCTCCTGACGTCACGACCGTGACTGGTGGAACCCAAGCCGTCGTTGGTGTCACGCTTGGCACCGTTTGAGGAGTTGGGGTTGGAGTTCCCGTCGTTGTTGGCGTGGGTGCTGGTGTCCCCGGCAAAGGTCCCGGCGTGGGGTTCGCTCCCTGGGGGGAAGTTGCCGGCACTGGAGTTGTCGTTCCAGAGAGTGCTGCGAGTGCTGCTTTTTCTCTGGCAATCGTGAGCGCTAGGCGCTGTTGTTCTGCGGTCAGCGTTGTTGAGGTGTTCTGAGCCACAACCGTTGTTGCTGGCGCAGTGGCCACAGCAATTGGTGCAACTTGGGTGCCAACCCAACTGAGGGCAATGGCGGTTACCGAAACACAGCCAAGCAGTGATGCAGTTGCTGCACCTTTAGGCGTCGTCATCGATCACCCCAGTCATCGTCGCCACCTTCGTCGTCATTTCCCCATTGACGTCCACTTGTCGTGGTGGTCGAGGGAGCAACTGTCGTCGTCGGCGAAGACGACCCGACCGAAGAAGTCTCGTCTTGTGCGACAGTTGGCTGTGACTCGCGAGGTGAACGTGGAGCGCGACTGACTTCTCGTGCACCCAACAGTGGCGTCGTGGCCGTCGTGTTTGCCGCAGCGATTGCAGCTGCATTCGCTTTCGCTTCGGCAAGTCGAGTCGCAAGTGCTGCTGCTTCGGCACGAAGTGCACTGGTACTCACCCCTGCACTTGTTTGGGCCGAAACAGTCGTGGGCGTCGTTGACGGTACCGGGGGCTGAGCTTTGGGCATAGCCACAGTGATCGCAGCAACAGCGGTGAGTCCGCACAGCGTGAGAATGGTTGGTCGCAACATGTTCAACTCCTTTCATTGATCGTAGGAACCTTCATCAGCAGTGTGCAGCCCGGACCTAAGGAGGAGGTAAGAACGCAACCTTTTTCTGAGTGGGCACTGAACCCACACCTCCGTCGCCTACCATGAGCCGCCGGAGGTGTGGCATGGGACTAACAATTGGCATCGTGGGGCTCCCGAACGTTGGAAAGTCAACGCTGTTCAACGCGTTGACGGCAAACGACGTATTGGCGGCGAATTACCCCTTCGCGACCATTGAGCCGAACGTGGGTGTTGTTGAGGTTCCCGACGCTCGCTTAGCGGTGTTGGCTGAGATCTTTAGCTCAGGTCGCCTCGTTCCAGCGGCGACGACCTTCGTTGACATTGCCGGCATTGTGCGAGGAGCCTCAACTGGCGAAGGCCTCGGCAACAAGTTCCTGGCTGCAATCCGAGAATCAGATGCCATCTGTCAGGTGGTGCGGGCCTTTGATGACGAAGACGTCATTCACGTTGATGGTGGGGTTAATCCGTCAAGTGATATCGAGACCATCAACACTGAACTCATTTTGGCCGATCTCCAAACCGTTGACTCCCGCTTGCCGAAGCTGGAAAAAGAAGCCAAGCGCGCACCTGAGTTGGCCGATCAATTAGCCGCCACCAAGATCGCCTATGGAATTTTGAACGAAGGTCGAACGATTTCGGCTGCTGCTGCCAACGGCGAAATCGATGTCACAGCACTCGGAGACTTGCACCTCTTGACGGCCAAGCCTTTCCTCTACGTCTTCAACGTCGACGAGGGTCAATTGAGCGACCACGACCTTCATGCACAACTTCGCAGCCTCGTGGCGCCGGCAGAAGCGGTGGTGCTGTGCGCACAACTTGAGGCGGAACTTGCCCAACTTGATGCTGAAGACGCAGCCGATCTCCTCGCAAGTTACGGGCAAGAAGAACCGGGCCTCAACCAACTGATTCGTCAGGGATTCTCGACCCTTGGCCTCCAGACGTATTTGACGGCTGGCCCAATGGAAGCGAGAGCCTGGACCATCAAGGTCGGCAACACCGCTCCAGAAGCAGCAGGTGTGATTCACACTGATTTCCAGCGTGGCTTCATTAAGGCTGAGGTTGTTGCCTTCGACGACCTTGTCGCCGCTGGTTCCATGACCAGTGCCAAAGCAGCCGGCAAAGTCCGCATGGAAGGCAAGGAATATGTCATGGCCGATGGAGACGTTGTTGAATTCCGCTTCAACGTCTAGCGATTGTCATGACCCTCCCCGAGCTCTATTTCGTTGAGCGCGTCTTTCCCTACACACCACCAACGCTGTGGGATGCATGGACGAGTTCTGCTGCAATACAGGAGTGGTATCACCCACAAGACCTTGCCGCCGTGGCTGGCTCGGCAGTTTCAGAACCACACGTTGGCGGCAAATGGTCGATTGGTATCGATGCGTCAAAGTATGGCGTTGTGCCCTCTTTCTCCGGTCGCTACGTCGAAGTGAAGCCGTTTGAACTTCTTCGCCACACCATGCAGTACACCGAATCAGCCGAAGCGTTCCTTACCGCTGATGCATCGACTGAGTTTCACGAAGTCACCATCACCTTCCGTGAGTCCTTCGGTGGTACTGAGGTGTGCTTTACGCAGTTCGGCACCATGCCAGACGGCGAAGCCGAACAAGCAAAGGCTGGCATGGAGAGCTACTTTGACTCCCTCGGCGCCTACCTCACCACGGTCTCTAACTGACGCCTTTGCTTTCGCGAGGGGCAAAATTGAGCGAACCCTTGCTATAATGGATGTGTTGTGCCGTCGAGCCCAGAGGGGCGGGCTAACGCAGACCGATTCGTGGCCGCGCGCCCTGTCATTTTGGAGGCATCATCATGTTGCACAACGACTTCAAGGTCGCCGATCTCTCACTTGCTGAGTTTGGTCGGAAAGAAATTGAACTAGCCGAAGTAGAAATGCCCGGCCTCATGGCCATGCGGGCCGAGTTTGGCGAAAAAAAGCCTTTAGCTGGTGCTCGGGTTACCGGTTCGCTTCACATGACCATCCAAACCGCAGTGCTCATTGAGACCTTGGTTGACCTTGGTGCAGACGTTCGTTGGGCCAGCTGCAATATCTTCTCCACCCAAGACCACGCCGCTGCAGCAGTTGTTGTTGGTCGAAACGGCACCGTTGACGCACCAGCAGGTATTCCCGTTTTCGCTTGGAAGGGCGAGACCTTGGATGAGTACTGGTGGTGCACCGAAAAAGCAATCGTGTGGCCAAACCACGCTGGACCAACCATGATCTTGGACGACGGTGGAGATGCCACGCTGCTCGTCCACAAAGGCGTTGAGTTCGAAGGAAAGGGCTTTGTCCCAGCCGTCGACACCGCTGACAATGAGGAGTACGCCGTCATCTTGGGCCTTCTCCACCGCTCATTGGCAGAATTCCCCACCCGTTACACCGAAATGGTCAAAGACATTGTCGGCGTCTCCGAAGAGACGACAACCGGTGTCCACCGCCTCTACGAGATGCAACGTGCCGGCGAGTTGTTGTTCCCTGCCATCAACGTGAACGACGCCGTGACGAAGTCGAAGTTCGACAACAAGTACGGCTGCCGTCACAGTTTGATCGACGGCCTCAACCGTGCCGTTGACGTCCTCATTGGTGGCAAGGTTGCTGTTGTTTGTGGCTACGGTGATGTTGGTAAGGGTTCCGCAGAGTCACTGCGCGGCCAGGGCGCTCGCGTCATTGTGACCGAGATCGACCCAATTTGTGCCCTCCAAGCAGCCATGGATGGCTACGAAGTGACGACCTTGGAAGACGTGCTTTCCCGCGCCGACATCATCATCACGGCAACAGGCAACAAAGGCGTCGTCACTGTTGACCAAATGTCACGGATGAAGCACCAAGCCATTGTCGCCAACATTGGGCACTTTGACAACGAAATCGACATTGTTGGACTGCAAGACTTCCCTGGCATTGTGCGCAACAACATCAAGCCACAAGTTGACGCCTGGATCTTCCCTGACGGCCACAGCGTCATCATGTTGTCCGAAGGTCGCCTCATGAACCTTGGAAATGCCACCGGCCACCCAAGCTTTGTGATGTCGAACTCGTTCACGAACCAGACCATGGCGCAAATGGAACTGTTCGCCAACGCTGCGTCGTATGAGAACAAGGTCTACGTGTTGCCAAAGCACTTGGACGAAAAGGTCGCCCTTTTGCACCTGGACGCTCTTGGCGTGAAGCTCACGAAGCTCTCAAAGGACCAGGCCGAGTACATTGGCGTGCACGTCGAAGGCCCCTACAAGCCCGACACCTACCGCTACTAACGGCAACTTCTCCGCAACCAACGAGCCAGCACCGAGACCTCGGTGCTGGCTCGTTGGTTTGCGCCTGTGCTGTTACCGAAGGCGGGCGAACAGGTCGTCATCGATGCCTTGACGACTCGTCGAGTCAAAGACCGACACGAAGGCTTCTTGCCCAAAGGCTTGAGCAAAGCGCTCCGGTGGCATGGCCAAGAAGAATGAACTGTCGGTCTGGCTGGCATGGGCCTGCAGTGATGCTCGCTTTTTGTCGACGACCTGAGCAACGTCAATGACTGCACCAATTTGGTCATCTTCGGTGCCGAACTCATCGGGGATCTCAGCATCTGGGTCGCCACTGCCCTCTTCGGCCAGAGCTTGGCGAAAGCCAGCGAGCACGGACTTTGGAATAGCGGTGTAGAAGAGCTTCTCGACGCTCGGCACCATCTCGAGGGCAGCTTTGGTGATCCGGTTCGCTTGGATGTGATCTGGGTGGCCGTAGAAGCCGTTCTCGTCGTAGGTGACCACCACTTGAGGGCGGTAGTGCTCGATGAGTGCGGCCAGGCGCGCTGCGCTGTCTGCCACCGGGGTTTGCCAGAACGAATCCGCAACATCATTCTGCGGCCAGCCCGCCATCCCTGAATCTCGGTAGCCGAGAGTTTCGAGATGCGAAATGGACAACACCTTGCAGCTCTCCAGCAACTCTTGGTGGCGGTGCGCCGCCACTGACTCTGGTTCGTGGTGCTCATCAGTTGGTGTTGCACCAGTTGTTTGATCGCCAAGCGCGCCATCGGTGCACACGACGAGCACGGTGGTGATGCCTTCGGCTGCGTATTTGGCCAAGATGCCACCCGTCATCGCCGCTTCATCATCAGGGTGGGCATGAACGGCCATCAGGCATAGTGGGGCTTTCGTCACGGCGTCACCCTACTGCGAAGCAGCTCCACGTCACACTTCTCCGAGCGCATAGCGCTCGACGCCGAGGAGTGCGGCAAACCGCTCGTCGTCGAGCCCAAGAAAGAAGTGGTTGTCCACTTGGCTCTCGTGCGCCATGATCGCGGCGCGTTTGATGCCGAGCCAACGGCGAGCGTCGACAGTTTCGACGATTTGGTCTTGCGAAGTTCCGAACTCACCCATGTCAATCAGCCACTGTGGAAGAGACCCTGCATCATCAATCAACGAAGTCATCATTTTCGCTGCCGTCTTTGGCAGCACGGTGACGACCAAGAACTTGGGTTTCACTGTTGCCATCTTGAGCGCGGCAACCGTCACCTCGTGGGCCTTCACATGGTCAGGGTGTCCATAGACGCCGAAGCGGTCGTAGGTGACCACGAGTTCAGGACGACGCTCATCAATGAGCTGGGCAATGCCCGCAGCGACGAGTTCAGTTGGCTGCTGAACGAACGCTTCTGGCAAAGCATTGACTTCCCAGCCGCGCATCCCTGAATCGAAGTGGCGAAGCTCGATGACCTCACTGACGCCCAAGATCTCCGCCGATTTTCCTAGATCAACTGATCGTTGGCGTGCCGTTGCGTCTGGGTTGTGATCGTCGTGGCCCATTTCAATGTAGCCAGGCGAATACCCCCACCTTCCATCAGTGCAGGTCACGAGCGTTGTGCGTTGACCTTGTTCGCTCGCTCGAGCAAGGAGCCCACCGGTGAACAGCACCTCATCATCGGGGTGGGCATGAACACACAGCAAGGACTGTTCCATCTCAATGACTCCCCGTAGCGAGCACCACTGCCCGCACAAACAACAACGCAATAGAAACGACGAGATAGCAGCCCATGAGGTACATCGTGAACCGTCGAGTGCGCGTCCACGTTGGCCGTTCAAGCAGCGCCACTGGCGGCATGCGCCACAGATCTCGCCGTCCGGAGAATTCAATGGGTGCTCGAGGGTTCAACCGTCGAAAGATGAGCATTGAAATCCCAGCAATTACCCAGAAGCACACCAGCACAATGGAAAGCACGGAGACGAGTTGCACCACATTGATGGAGGGGAAGATCGTGGTGAAGGTCAACGTAAACGACAACGCAAACAGTATGGAGATCACCACTGTTGCCACGGCGTTCAGCCAAGGTTTGTTGACCCAAGGGCCAAGGACTGCCCGGTCGTTACACAGCAGGAGTAAAAAGATCGTGGACGCTGGCAACAAAATCCCAGCGAGTGCTTGGACTGCAGTCACGATGAGTCCAAGCGGCGCACCCGGGAGAAGAATCAAAAACACTGCAAGTGCGACGAGCCCGGCAAAGGCCCCATAGAAGGCCTTTGCTTCTCGCCAACCATTATTGAGCGACACTGACACGGTCAACACATCGCCAATGGCATACGACGTCGTGAGGGTGACTGCTGCTGCACCAATGAGTGATGCATTGAACAAGATGAGGGCAAAGATCCCTCCAGCTACATGTGAGACCTGGTCGCCAATCAGATTGGCAACGCCAAGTCCATCAGTGAAGTGCCCGCTTGCTGGAGAGTTGACTGCCGCTGCAGCAACGGTTGCAATCAACAACAGCGCAGCAACGACCACAACGAATGATCCAAGTACCGTGTCGACTCGCTCGTAATTGACAAAGCGGGTCGTGATCTTCTTGTCAACAATGTTGGACTGCTGGAAAAACAGCTGCCAGGGAGCAATCGTCGTGCCAACAATGGCCACGATCAACAGCACTGAGGTTGAGGTCTCTCCCCCGGCAATATGGAGGTGGGTGAAGGCGCTCACGATTTCGTGGACCTTTGGATGAGCTTGGAACGCCAGAGGGATCACGAGGAAGTTTGCTGCCACGAAGACAAACATGAACCGTTCCCAGCGGCGAAACGAACCCGACATGGTCATCGCTACGAGCGCAATTGCAGCAAGGGGAACTGAGACGTACTTTGAGATCCCAAAGTACTCAAGCGACAGACCCACCCCAATGAACTCGGTCGCGATTGTGAAGAAGTTGAGGAGCAGCAGATCGCCAGCGGCAAACCATGCCCAACCACGCCCAAAGCGTTCACGCAGCAACTTTGCGTGCCCAGCTCCAGTCACCGCCCCGAGACGGACCACCATTTCCTGGTTAAGCACGAGCACTGGGATGAGGAGGGGCAGCACCCAAAGCAGCGAGTAGCCAAAGTTCTGACCCGCTTGGGCATAGGTCGAAATACCTCCCGCATCGTTATCGCCGACCATGACAATGAGGCCGGGACCAACAATGGCGAAGAACGTCGCAATCTTCTTGCGCCACGAGGAGGAGTGCTCCATGGATCCGTGATCAATCGTGCCAAAGGCACCACGGATGGTCTCGTCGCTGCGTTGGTGTTTGCCTCCTGTCATTTCTCCTCCTTTCGCCTTCGTGCCCTTTCTGTCAACAATTCACAGTTCGGACCGAGGAGATGGAGAATTAGCCCCAGACGCGTCGGCCCGAACAGCAAGGTCTTCCATACGGCTGTTGCAGCCGCACGGAAAGAGATTCATGAGGTCCAGCACCATCATCAGCAGTGCTCATGCGCCGAGGGGTGCGATACATCCGAGGTGCGCTGACGGTCACGACGCGCCTTCTTCGTGGGTGGCGAAATCCCGGCGCCAACCTTGTGGCAGCAAGACGTCAATCACGTCATCAATCGTGATGATGCCGAGCACATGGCCTGAGGTTCGATCAACAACAGGAAGCACCGTCAAGTTGAAGTCCGACATCTTGCGGGCCACTTGATCAAGATCGTGGTCGACCGCGACGGTTGCGGTATTTGGGCGCACAATGGTTTGGACAGCTGCAGACGGGTTGGAACGAATGAGATCAACGACCGTGACATGGCCTGCCACTTTTTCTTGCTCATCAAGCACAAAAACAACGTGGAGATTTTCTGGCGAGGCGTGACTTTGGCGAATGGCATCGAGTGCATCAGCAACCGTCGAGTCAAAAGTCACGAGAACAAAGTCCGGACTCATCACGCCACCAGCAGTATCTGGGTGGTAGCTCAAGAGGTGCTTGACCTTCAAGCGCTGGGACTCCGGCAAGAGTTCCAGCACCGAAGCGCGACGTTCTTGATCAACTTGGGAGATGAGGTCAGCTGCTTCGTCCGCTGCCATCCGACTCATGAGGCGAGCTGCTTCGACGTCAGATCTCGAGTTCACGAACTCGGCTTGGTGTTCGACGTCAAGTTCTTCGAAGACATCGGCTTCAAGCTCCCGGTCGGCGCCGACCGCTTCAATGATCTCTTCACCTTCTTCGTGACTTGCTGCTTCAACGAGGTCGGCGATTTGCGCAGGGTGCAACCGGGCCAACTTGCGATACGGAATCCGGAGGCGAGCTGTTGGAACGTGGGAAACAAAGGGCTCAATGGACTCCCAGTCCACGAGATGTTTTGGTTGAACTCTCTCCGAGAGGCGTCCCGGCATGAGCCGGCGAAGGAGCGGTCGGCGACCCGGGTCAACCCCAACGACTTCCCAGCCAAGTTCGCCATTGGCGAGTTCAATTTCGTTCGCAGTGATGAGGCGGCCACGAACCAAGTTGATGAGGTGTCGGGCAAGGAGGTCTTGAGCCAAGAGCAACTCTCCTGGTCGGCGCTCAAACTTGCGCAGGTCAACCCGCTCAGCCGAGAACACGACTCTGCGCGGACCAATGGAGGCAACCTTTGAGATCGCCACGAACAGGTCACGTCCACCAATACGAACAACGAGGCCGGTCACCGGCGGGTGTGCAGCTGTGCCGACTCGGATGATCAAGTCTTGAACGCGGCCAATTCGACCACCATCTCGGTCAACGAGCGGGGCGCGCACAATTGTCGACAAGTGAGTGAGTTCAAGCGACATCGCACCTCCTTTGAGTGTTGACCAACAAGGCCAAGGCTACCGCTGCAGTCGATTGCCTTCGACGACACCCACGCGGTTGGGTGGCTACGATTCGCTCAACGTTCAAGGGAGAGCCATGAAACACGTCCAACTCGGAAAGAGCGGCCTCAGGGTCTCGAGGTTGTGCCTTGGAATGATGAGTTACGGCAACCACTCCGATCGCCCTTGGGTCTTAGATGAGCAAGCTGCTGATCCATTCGTGAAAGCGGCGGTCGAGGCTGGCATCACCTTCTTCGACACCGCTGATGCGTACTCCAATGGACAGAGCGAAGTTGCTACGGGAAAACTGTTGGCCAAGTACTTCCAACGTGACGAGGTCACCGTTGCCACCAAGGTCTTCATGCCCCTTGGCAAGGGGCCAAATAACTGGGGCTTATCACGAAAGCACCTCTTCCAAGCCATTGATGCTTCGCTCACCCGGCTCAACATGGACTATGTCGACCTCTATCAAATTCACCGCTTTGACCCAACAGTTCCGGTCGAAGAGACCATGGATGCACTCAATGACCTCGTCAAGTCAGGCAAGGTCCGCTACATCGGTGCGAGCTCGATGTACGCCTGGCAGTTCCAACAGATGCAGTTCGCCGCCGAGCGAGCCGGTTCGACGAAGTTCATCTCCATGCAAAACCACTACAACCTCATCTACCGAGAAGAAGAGCGTGAGATGCTGCCGCTGTGTCGGTCAACAGGTGTTGGCGTGATTCCGTGGAGCCCCCTTGCCCGAGGTTTCTTGACCGGCAACCGCGAGCGTGACGGGGTAAGGCTCACCACTCGGGCCGAAACCGATGCCTTTGCCGACATCCTCTACACCGACGGGGACTTCGACGTTGTTGATGTGGTTCGAGACCTCGCGGCCAAGCGAGCCGTCCCAGCAGCCCAAATTGCCTTGGCCTGGTTGCTTCACCAACAAGGGGTCAGTGCTCCAATTGTTGGGGCAACAAAGCTCAGCCACCTCCATGATGCAGTGGCAGCATGCGACGTAAAGCTCTCAGCCGACGAACTCAGTGCGCTCGAAGCCCCCTACGTCCCCCACCGCATCTTGGGTCACTGATCTAGCGCTGGATGTGCAGCACTGCTTGGCCAAGCGTTGAGAGTTCTTCATCCCAGTCGAGCACCGGAAGCAGTGGCCGGAGCACGAACTTTGAGAACCCTTGCTCAAGAAAACGTTCAAGCAGTGGTGCCACGTCTTCATAGCGACTTGGGATGACCTCAGTTACGTGCTGGCCCTTAAGCCGTGGTGCAACGCGGTCAACAAAGCCATCAGGGTAGCCATGAGGCAGATAGCCAATGGAGACTCCGTAGTGCTCATCGCTGATGACTCGTCCAACACCAGTTGCAGCTTTTTCAATGACTTCGCGGCCCCGAGCCACTTGGTCGGGCGAGCACATGGTCGGCAGCCAACCATCTCCCACTCTTGCGCAGCGAAGCAGCGACTTCTCTGCCATCCCCGCGAGCCACACCTCAAGGGGATCTTGGATGGGCAGTGGAGTAATCGACACGTCAGTGAAGGTGCCCGAAGGTCCTTCGTGGTTGAGTGTTTCTCCTCGCCACAATGCTCGCATCACCGTGAGTGCGTCTTCAATCACGGGACCGCCGAAGTAAGGGCTCAAGCCAATGGCAGAAGGTTCGCTTCCCGTCGTGAGACCAGGTACTGCAGTCACGAGCAGCCGACCGCCGCTGACCTGGTCAAGACTTGCCAGCCGTTTGGCCAGCGCGACTGGATTCACCCCGGTGAACAGCATGGTGGTGCCCAACTTGAGCGTTTCGTCGACTCCAGCCAAATACGACAGGCCAACTGCTGGGTCAATGGCTGGTTGGCCAAGTACTTCGGGCAACCAAATGGAGTCAAACCCATGAGTCGAGATGGCCTGGCCAAGCGAACGGAGACCTTCAAGAGTCGTGACCGATCCGCCAATACCTATGCGAATTTTCATGACGCAACCGGTGCGGTTCTGATTGCGGCAATTGCTTGATCAATATCGTCATCGCTCACATCGAGGTGGGTCACAAACCGGATGACCCGAGGGGCAATCGTCGTGGCCAACACACCAGCTTTGGCGAGAAATGCCAAGACCTCAGCGTCATTTTCTACGTTGGCCAACACAATATTTGTCTCTGTTCGACTGACGTCAACATCTGCTTGTGGCCACGCGTCAAAAAGCGCTTCAGCTAACCGCTTCGCTCGATCGTGGTCATCATGCAATCGCTGTAGGTGATGCTTGAGGGCATAGAGGCCTCCAGCGGCAATGATGCCGGCTTGGCGCATCGTGCCACCAAAGCGCTTGCGCTCATCAGCGGCCAAGCCAATGTCCTCTTTGGTGCCGGCGAGCAGCGAGCCAACAGGGGCACCGAGACCCTTTGACAAACAACTCATGACGGTTGACGCCGGTCGGGCAAGGTCCGCGAGCGAAGTCCCCGAAGCAATATGGGCATTGAACAGTCGGGCGCCGTCCAAGTGCACGGGCAATCCTTGAGCAGCAGCCACCACTGCCCCAAAACGTTGCGTTGACCACACCACTCCGCCGCCAGCCATCGAGGTGTTCTCAAGACAGAGCAAATTCACTTGCGGGAGGTGATGCGCGACGCCTTCAATCACGCCTGCGACCTGTTGCGAGGTGATGAAACCATCTGGGTCGTCCAAGGTGGCAAATTGCACGCCGGCGTTTTTGGCTGCGGCACCCATTTCGTAGAGGACGACGTGCGCCCGCTTTGCCGCAATCACCACATTGCCGGGTTTTGTGTGGATGCGAAGGGCAATCTGATTCGCCATCACGCCCGAAGGCACAAACAACGCAGCTTGCTTGCCCACGAGCTCGGCGTAGCGCTCTTCTAGTGCTCGAACTGTTGGGTCTTCGCCAAATCCATCATCTCCAACTTCGGCCTCTGCCATGGCAGCTCGCATTGCTGGCGTGGGCTTCGTGACGGTATCGCTGCGCAAATCGACAAGTCTGGTCATCTCCGTAACGATACCGATGAGATGGCCGAGTTGAACTTCTAAGGTAGAACTATGACGCTCAGCGAATCGTTTGACCCCAACTTCCTCCCCGATGCCGGCGTGCACTTGGCCCTTGGCATCACGATTGAACAAGCGACCCCTGAGCGAGTGGTTGTGTCAGTGCCGGTCACCTCGAAGGTGCACCAGCCTTATGGCATTTTGCACGGAGGCGTCTCTGCCCTCCTCGCCGAATCAGCCGCCAGTATTGGCGGAGCAGTCACCGCCCCCAAGGGGAAAGTTGTGGTTGGTACCGAACTCAATTGCAGTCATCTTCGTTCAATGAGCGAGGGCATCTTGACCGCCACCGCCACTCCCATCCGCATTGGACGCACCATTCAAGTCTGGGGCATTGAACTGACCGATGAACTGGGAAAATCCATTTGCACCGCTCGCTGCTCTCTTGCGGTCATTGAACGCCCCTCAGCGTAAGTGGGGGCCGAATTGCACCAAGGAACCGTGTTAGGTTCGCGGAGTTCTATTTCTCCCACTCGGTGTGAGGTCTCAGTCATCCATGCAACGCGACCAACCGAGATGCCCACTCCAACCTTCGACCAAAACCTGAAGAACTCGTGACTGAACCCTCCCTCCTCATTTTGGCTGCTGGACGTGCTCGCCGTTATGGCGGCATCAAACCTCTTGCCCCAATTGGCCCAAACGGCGAAGCGGTCATTGATCTCTTAGCCCATGACGCCGTGACCGCTGGCTTCACCCGCATTGCCATTGTGCTCAATGACACCACTGGTCCACTCATCAAAGACCACATTGAACAGCATTGGGATCTTGATCAAGTGGCCGTTGATTTCGCTGTTCAAGATGAGCCACATGGCACTGTGCACGCCGTACTCGCTGCGAGTGAAGTCATCTCAGGATCAGCGTTCGCTGTATCGAATGCTGATGATCTCTATGGCCCAGCAGCGCTTGCCCACCTCTATCGCCACCTCACCGAACGACCAGGTGAAAACGCAATGGTTGCGTTCCAACTCGAGCGCACGCTCGTTGGTTCAAGCCCCGTCACCCGTGGCGTGTGTCACATCGACGCACAAGGCGGTCTCGTTGGCATTGACGAGCGCCGTGGTGTACACCGAGGCGCTGACGGGGTGATTGCTGTTGATGATGGCTTCACTCCAGCAGTGCTTAGCCCGACGCTTCGGGTCTCAATGAATTTGTGGGCATTTTCGGCTGGCATGTGGACAGTGTTTGAGCGAGCGTTGGCAGAGCATGATTTCGCCACCGGCGAAGTGCTCTTACCAGTCGTTGTTGACCACCTCATTCACGGCACCATGACTGGTGTCGACGAAGCGTTGCGCTCGATTTCGGTCTACACAAGTGACGAACACTGCGTAGGGGTCACCCACCCGGGTGATCTTGAGCTCGTGCAAGGCCACATCAAAGATGAAGTGGCACTTGGCAATCGGGCCAAGGCGCTGAGCGGCTCGCTGTATCGCTAGACGCGAAACAAGTCTCGCCAAGCAAAACCGTTACCAGTTCGCTTGACGAGACTCGCTTCTGCTTACACTCTCGAGCGCCACTCAACCGTGTCGGACAATTGATTGTCGCTCGGGCCGATCTCTCGATCCTCCGCCGCGAATGTTCGCCTCGCTTTGGCCAGAGCCTCTCGGACTCAGACACCATTGCTTGTTGAATGATGAACGACTTCACGCCATTCGTCAAATGGAACAAAAGGCCAGTCAGACCCTTGAGGCACGGCTGCCATGTTCTCCACAGGCACCACCTTGTTTCCAACAGCACGGCGAGTGTTGTCCACAACTTGCCCACAACGGTGTTACTCCGTAGCGAAAAAGACGTTCTTTGTTTCAGTGAACGCCCTGATGGCATCGGGGCCGAGTTCACGACCCAAGCCAGATTGCTTCATGCCGCCAAATGGCGTCGAGTAGCGCACCGATGAATGCGAATTGACCGACAAATTGCCCGCCTCAACTGCTCGGGCAACTCTGAGTCCCCGACCAAGGTTGTTCGTCCAAATCGATCCAGACAGTCCGTAATTTGTTGCATTGGCGAGTTGGATTGCTTCTGCTTCATTGTTGAAGCGCTGCACGACGACCACTGGCCCAAAGATCTCTTCAGTGACTACACGACTTGCCGGGGAGTCTGCCAGCAGCACCGTTGGTGGAAAGAAGAACCCTTGGCCATTTGGCACCTCACCTTGGAAGAGGACTTCGCAAGTGCCATCGACAAAGCTTGCAACCCGTTGAAGGTGGGCGGCAGAAATGAGCGGACCCATTTCAGTTTCACCAAGTGCAGGGTCACCCACCACGACCTTGGCAACAGCTGTACAGAAGTGCTCGAGGAATTCGTCATACACACTGGCCTCGACCAAGATCCGACTGCGAGCGCAGCAGTCCTGGCCAGCATTGTCGAACACACCAGAAGGAGCCGTTGATGCGGCGCGTTCGAGATCGCTGTCGGCAAAGACGATATTGGCGCTCTTTCCCCCAAGCTCCAAGGTCACCCGCTTCACCTGTGGCGCACATGCGGCCATGAGTGCGGTCCCCACTCGAGTTGAACCGGTAAAGCAGACCTTTGCCACCTTTTCGTTGGTGACAAAGCGATGCCCAACAACTGGGCCTTCGCCAGGAAGGACTTGGAAAACCCCACTCGGGAGTCCCGCTTCTCGGCCGAGTTCGCCAAGGCGTATCGCGGTGAGTGGGGTCAGCTCAGCTGGCTTCAGGACAACGGTGTTTCCCGCCGCAAGTGCTGGAGCAAAGCCCCATGCAGCAATAGGCATCGGAAAGTTCCATGGAACAATGATGCCAACAACACCAAGTGGCTCATGAAACGTCACGTCCATGCCTCCAGCAACAGGAATCTGCAAGCCGGTCAGTCGCTCAATGCCACCTGCACAGTATTCGAGAAGGTCGCGGACATTTCCTGCTTCCCATCGCGCATTGCCAATCGTGTGACCAGCATTTTGGACTTCCAACAGTGCCAACTCTTCGAGGTGCTCGTCGACGAGATCAGCAAAGCGGCGAAGTAACTTGGCCCGGTCGCTTGGTGCCACTGCTCGCCAAGCAGGAAATGCTGCTGATGCTCGATCAATGGCGGCATCACACTCAGCCAAATCGAGTGAAGTTACCGTTGAAAAGGCAAGGCCAGAAGTTGGATTGATGAGAGTGGTTTCGTGCACCTCTCCATTGTTGTGGAAATTGACCGGGCTTCGTGTCATCGCCAATTCACGAAAGAATCTCCCGGCTTTGTCCTCTCCTTCTCTGAGCGGTTAGCCTCTCGACGTGCAAAGTGTAAACAGCAAAAACGGCTTCAACCTTGGAACAGTCTTCACCCGCCTTGCTGCGGTGAACCCTGACCGCGACTGTCTTGTTTGGGGAGACAAGCGTTGGACCTATGCAGAAATGCTCGAGCGCTCCCGTCGACTGGCCTCGTTTCTCTTTGACCGTGGCTACGGCGCTCACACCGAACGCGAAGACCTCATGGGCCATGAGTCGGGTCAAGACCACTTAGCCATTGCCCTGTACAACTCCAACCAGTACTTAGAGTCCATGTTGGGTAGCTACCTCGCACGGGTGGCGCCGTTCAATGTGAACTACCGCTACGTCGGCGATGAGCTGCGCTACCTGTTCAATGACGCAAAGCCAAAGGTGCTCGTCTATCACGCAGCACTCGCTCCAGTCATTGCCGAGATCCGGGGCGAAGTCCCCTCCATTGAGGTCTACCTTCAGGTTGCTGATGAATCGGGCAATGCATTGCTTGATGGCGCCGTTGACTACGAAGAAGCACTCGCGCTCGGTTCTCCTGATGGTCCTCCCGTCTCGGGAAGCCCCGATGATCTCTACGTGCTGTACACCGGCGGCACAACCGGCATGCCAAAGGGCGTGCTTTGGCGCCAACACGACATCTACATGAACTGCATGGGTGGTCGCAAGATTGGCTCCTGGGAGGCCGTTACTTCTTATGACGATGTTGAGCGCAATGCCCGTGAAGGCTTTGGCTTGAACGTCATGATCTTGCCTCCGCTCATGCACGGAGCCGCCCAGTGGTCGAGTTTCATCATGATGGGTGATGGTGCCACCTTGGTTCTGCCAGCAAAACCTCGCAGTCAAGATCCCATTGATGTCCTGCGCACCATTGAGCGTGAGCGCGTGAACACGTTCAACTGCGTTGGCGACGCGATGTTGCGGCCGTTGCTCGATGAACTTGATCGTGGAGACTACGACGTGTCCTCACTCTTGGCGGTTGCCAACGGTGGCGCACCTCTCACCGCAGCACTGAAGGCTCGTACCGCAGAGCGTCTGCCTTCAGTCATCATCTCGGACTCCGTTGGCTCCTCAGAGACTGGCGCGCAAATGGTCTCCAATGCAGCAACGGGTTCCCAACAAGGACAATTCCGACCGGGTCCTGGAGCAGTCGTCGTGAGCGAAGAACTCGATCGACTCCTCAACCCAGGTGAAGATGCTCTTGGTTGGTTAGCCCAATCTGGCTGGGTGCCTCTTGGCTACCTCGGCGACCAGGCAAAGACTGAGAAGACCTTCCCGGTCATCCATGATCAGCGCTACGCAGTCCCAGGCGACCGTGCTCGCTTGCTCGAAAGCGGCGAGATTGAACTGCTGGGTCGTGACTCAGTCACCATCAACTCTGGCGGCGAGAAGATCTTCGCTGAAGAAGTTGAAGGTGCAATTGCTGGCCACCCAGCCGTGTTTGATGTGGTCGTCACCGGTCGCCCTTCTGAGCGTTGGGGTTCAGAGGTTGTCGCCGTTGTTGCCTTCAACCCGGGTACTTCAGCAACAAGGGAAGAACTGAGCGAATGGGCGTCGAACCACATTGCCCGCTACAAGTTGCCCAAAGACGTCGTCGTCGTGGACAAAATTGTTCGCTCACCTGCCGGCAAGGCCGACTACCGCTGGGCAAAAGAGCAAGCAACCAAGCCATCACCCTGATCGCTTGGCCAACCTCAACGCTCGAGCAAAAGTCAGCGACTTCTACGCTCCGAACTTCAAGAACCAGTAACCACCGTTGTTGACATTGACGTAGTAGGTCGATGCGGCTGGAACGCCAACAGTGGTCGTCTTGTCAATGGCAGCGTTGGTGACAAACGGAGTTGTTGATGGCGCCCCAGACGTTGGCAGATAGCTCACTGCGGCAAAGGTCGATGCCGTTGGCGTGTACACCACTCGAAGTGGCGTGCTCGGAGCCAAGGTGAATGGACCAAGCACTGCGGGGCCGGTTCCAATGAATGCTGACGTATCGGTCACGGGTCGCTCGCCTCGAGGCTGGGTCACGGTGATGTTCCAGTGAAGATCTGCTGCAACTGTGAGCGAGTACACGCCATGTGGCAAATTGAGCGCTTGCGTGCCAAAGAAGTACCGAGTCTGGTTGAGCAACACGTCAACAGGTTTTCCCGCTGGCTTGACCGCAACGGCAAAGTTGGCCGCACAGGTGCAGTGCATGTCGAACACCGTTGTTCCGCCTTCAACGGTGAAATGCGCCGTCGTTTGAGATCCGTTCCCGCTGAAGTGCAGTGGGGTGATTTGACCAACACCGGTTCCCGGCAAAGGGAAGGTCGTTGAGGTGACGGGCTTCGTCGTAGCGGTGACGACGGTGATGGCATTGTTTCGCGTGACGAAGAGGCCAACCACTATGACTGCCACCAAGATGAGAGCCGTGCGCTGTGGCCAACGTCGCTTCTCTTCCCACTGCTGCCAATCGGGATCGTAGAAGCGAGGGCTCTCGGGATCCATCGATGGCGGCAGGGCTGATCGCTTCTTCAGCGGCTTCACGTCGCAAGCGTAGCCTCAACGCGTTGGTGCGATGTGTGAATTTTCCGAGGTCACTGCCTACTTTGCTGAAGGTGCGTCAGCGAGTGCCACGAGGAGCGCCTGGGCATCGCTCACCCCAAGGAAGATGAAGAGTGGTGGCCGCTGTTGTCCATTTGACTCGAACCACGTACCACCCAACCGTGAGTCTTGTGCGAGTCCTGTCCGGCCAAGTGGAGGAGCACTTGGAGCCCGGAAGTTCACCGTGACTGCTCTTCCCTGCTTCTGCGTTGTCGTCTCGTGGAGCACGTGGGCGAGTTCGACGTATCGAACCTGGCTTCGATCATCAATGATGATGGCGCGCTCTGAGGTCACTGCATAGGTCGTCTTGGATTTGCGTCGTGCACTCACCATGAATCGCCCGATGGTGACGTAGAAGCCAACGGCGAGGAATGGAAGTCCCCACAGCCGAAAGAAGAAGGGTGCATTCGACGACCACACCACTCCATTCCACACGAGGGCAAAGCCACCCCAAAGGAGCGAGAAGGGAATGAGGATGCGATCCGCCGACGTGAACCGGACCGCTGGGTCGGGAGACCCTTGCCACGAGAGCGCCTCTCCGTCTCGCAGCAGTGAACTGAGTTGCACAGTACGGTCAGGGGGTTGTGGCATGTGGATCAAAGTCTCGTTGAACATGTGGAAGAGCGCAAACTCTCCGAAGTGGAGTTCGCCGAACGTCGTCGACTTCTCTCCTCGTGGTGCTGGTATCAACAATGCAGGGATTCGACTGATCTGGCCAAACGTCTTGTTCTTTGAGAAGTAGCTGCTGGCTCCTCACGAGTTCTTGGAGATGCTCGAAGACGGAGGTGGTGGCATCTTGAGTGCTGTCAGCAGTCCGGCGACATCGCTCACAGCGGAGAACAGAAACAAACGACTACCAAGAGAAAATCCACTTCCCAGTGGCACGGCGGTGAGCCGATTATCCAACGCCAGGTCGAGGTCAGTTGGCCTCCTGGAGTTCCGTCTTCGGAAGTGCACCGTCACCGCTCGCCCCCTCTCCGAGGTCACGACATCAAGAACAATCTCAGCGAGTTCGCGAGTTCGAAGCTTCCCGCGATCATCAATGATGAGCGCTCGCTGTGTGGTCACGGCGTAGACGGTCTTGCGTTTTCGCCGGGCGCTCACCGCGAACCTCCCGACGAGGAGGTAGAGACCGAGGAACAAGAACATCAAACTAAGTCCTCTTGGTAGAGCGGGTACCTTCACGGTCCAGACCAACCACGTGAGAAATGCAGAGAAGAGCACCATGACCAGTGCGAAGGGGATGAGCAAAGCATCGTTCAGCGTGAAGCGAATTGCAGGATCAGGTGAACCCCTCCACACAAGGCTCTCGCCGCTTCTCAACGTCGCTGCGAGTTGTGCGCCGAGGTCGCGAGGATGCGTGGTCACTTCATGAATCTCGTGAGCACAAGTGGCCAAAGTGATGCAGTGGAACGGAAATTCGACCGAGAAACGGACCATTGGCCCGCCTCCCGGCTCGGCGCCCTTACCAAAACTTCGAGCCTGATTCTTCGGTAAAGAGAATCAGCCCAACTGGTGGAGGTGAAGGGAATCGAACCCTCGACCTCTACATTGCGAACGTAGCGCTCTGCCAACTGAGCTACACCCCCAGCGCCACAAACACTAGCCGCGGGCTGGGTCGGCACTAGCGGCCAGCGGCGTAGCGAGGCTCGTCGGCGTAGTTGGAGTCGTCGTTGAAGTCCTCAACAACGAAGCGAGGCAGTGCGATCGTTCGACTGACAATGGCCACGGCTGCCGCTACGAATGCAATGAGACAAAGAAGCGAAAACGTCCCCACCATGTAGAGCAGTATCGCCCCAGTTGCCGCTCCCCCGCCAAGTCCAACAAGGGTTCCGCCAATGAGGCTCAGCAGCACATTGCGTCGACGCTTTGCTTGGGCACGCTTGCCCTGTGGGCGAAGTGGCTCATACGCCGGAAGCGGTTCGTGTTGGATTGGAATCCGGTTAAAGCACTCACCCGACTCTTCATCAACATAGGCATCGTCAGTTGCCTCTTCGTTGCCAACTGGGTGGAGCAACACGAGTTGTGGCCGCCTCGGTGCAAGAGGAACAGCGGTTGCGTGGGCTCCATGGTGCTGCAACAAGTGCAGTGATGCATGGAAAGAGTCGATACCTTCAACAGATTTGTACTCACGCACTCGGCGGAGAATTCCAGGAGCGAGAACGATAATCCAGAGAACTACGAGGACGGGCACGACCACAGTCGTTGGCATCTCGCGTTCCCCCTTTTGGCTCGCTCTCAGGCTACTGATGCGTGTTGTTCGGGGGGTGGATGCTCAACAGGCGCGCGCCAGAAACCGTCCCTTGTGTGACAGGACTTCGAGGGCGAAGTCGAAACATGACGACAAGTTGTCACTCGTGAGGACCTCGGCAATCGGGCCACTGGCCAAACGCCGACCTTCACGCAAGAGCAGCACATGGGTTGACGTTGCTGGGATCTCTTCAACATGATGGGTGACAAGTACCACTCCGCGCTGCGGATTTGCTGCACTCAATGCATCAAAGCGATGGAGCAATCGCTCACGCGCACCCAAATCCAATCCCGCTGACGGTTCATCAATGAGCAACAGCGGCGGGTCGACAAGCAGTGCTCGCGCGAGCAGGACTTGTTGGCGCTCACCATCAGACAAGCCACCCAAGGTGCGCGCCGACAAGTGGGCAACTCCCGCCCGCTCAAGGGCCGCAAGTCCATGGGCTCGGTCATCATTTGTCGTCGTGCGCCACCAAGGTTCAAGTGATCCATCAAGGCCACCAAGAACCACCTCGAGCGCAGTCAGATCAGTACGGAGTTGCCGAGTGAGCGCGGATGAAGCAAGACCAACTGAACTGCGAAGACTGCGCAGATCTACTGTGCCGAACCTCTTGCCAAACAGCGACACCTCTCCCGACGAAGGCAGAAGTCGCCCAGCAGCAATTGTCAGCAGGGTGGACTTCCCCGAACCATTTGGTCCAAGCAACACCCAACGTTCGCCCGACTTCACCACAAAGTGATCAAGGTCAAGAATTGCTCGACCCTGACGAGTGACGAGAACGCTGCTGGCAACGAAGAGATCTTGCGTCACTCGTGGAGTCCGCACTCCACCTTGCCCGTTCCGGCCCAGCGACCAGCTCTTGGGTCTTCACCTGGAGCGGTCGGTCGAGTCGTTGGAGCACAGCCAATGGAGCGATATCCCTGCGACATGAGCGGGTGGGTGAGCAGACGGTGGTCTTGTTCATAGGTCGAGATGTCTTCGTCGGTCCACGTGGCCATGGGGTTGACCTTGACGACACCAAAGGTGGCATCAATCGAAACAATTGGCGCTGCAGTGCGAGTTGTTGCGTCAACACGCTTGAGGGCGGTCATCCATGCAGCCTTCGTGTTCACGACCTTCATAAGCGGGCCGACCTTGCGGCGCTTGCAGCACTCATCGGTTCCACACACCCATGCTTCAGCATCAGGACCTGGTGTTGTCACCGTGAGATTTAAGGCATAGGCCTCGCGAACCTGTTCAACGAAGTCCAGCGTCTCGGGGAAGTGAAACTCGGTGTCCAAGAACACGACTTCGACCTTGGGGTCGATTTTGACGGCCAAGTCAACGAGCACAATGTCTTGAAAACTGCAGGCAAGTACCAAATCGTTGCCAAACGTTTCAAAGGTCCACGCCAAGATCTTTGACGCTGGAGCGTGCTCGAAGCGCTGGTTGAGCTCAATCAACTCTGTGGGGGTGATTTCTGTTCTCATGGGTGTTTCCTCCAAAATCCAACTGCCGATTCAGCCGCGTTCGCTGCGGCCGAAGTTCGCAATTCACTACAACTCTGACTAAGATAGTCAGGAATTGGTCCGGCTCGGGTTACACCCACCGGAAAACGGAAGGATTGGCGTGCCGAGCCCGAACGAGCAGACAACAGCCGTGGAGACAACAACGCGTGGCGCCAAGACGTTTAACCATCTTGACCTGCTCGAATCCCAAGCGATTTTCATCATGCGAGAAGTTGCCGCCGAATGTGAGCGGCCGGTGTTGTTGTTCTCTGGGGGCAAAGACTCAGCGGTGTTGTTGCACTTGGCTGTCAAAGCGTTTCGCCCAGCGGGCTTCCCCTTTCCGGTCATGCATGTCGACACAGGGCACAACTTTCCTGAAGTGCTGAGCTTCATTGACGAGACCATCACCTCACTTGGTGAGCGCCTGATTGTGGCGAAAGTCCAAGACTCCATTGACAAAGGTCGAGTAGCCGACCCGGGCGAGAACGGTTCACGCAACCGCCTGCAAACAACCACGCTGCTTGATGCCATCACCGAGCACAAGTTCGATGCCGCCTTTGGTGGCGCTCGCCGCGACGAAGATAAGGCACGAGCGAAAGAGCGCGTGCTGTCGTTCCGAGACGCCTTTGGACAATGGGAGCCTCGCAAACAGCGCCCAGAGTTGTGGCACCTCTATCAAGGCAAGGTTTTGCCGGGTGAGCACCTTCGTGCCTTTCCGCTTTCAGACTGGACTGAACTCGACATCTGGCAATACATCGCTCGAGAGAACATTGCCCTGCCATCGATCTATTACGCACACGAGCGTGAGGTCGTCGAGCGTGACGGCATGC
Source organism: Acidimicrobiaceae bacterium (assembly GCA_947456095.1). Taxonomy (GTDB): domain Bacteria; phylum Actinomycetota; class Acidimicrobiia; order Acidimicrobiales; family RAAP-2; genus CAIQEU01. The sequence goes on along the minus strand of CANGPX010000013.1, from coordinate 8,453 downwards.
TGCTCGCCGTCTCTCAGTTCGTCCACCCTCACGAAGGTGAACACGTCGAGCGCCTTTCAGTTCGGTTCCGCACTGTTGGTGATGCAACACTCACCGGAGCTGTTCGTTCTACCGCTTCAACAGTCGAAGAAGTCGTCGAAGAAGTGGCTGGCGCCAGGGTTTCAGAACGTGGCGCCACCCGAGGCGACGACAAGTTCAGCGAAACTGCCATGGAAGACCGCAAGCGAGAGGGCTACTTCTAGTGTCGAGCACCACCCACCGCGAAGAAACGACTGATCTGCTGCGCTTCGCAACAGTAGGGTCGGTTGATGATGGAAAATCCACCCTGATTGGGCGGCTCCTTGTCGACACGAAGCAACTGTTTGATGACCAACTCGATGCCGTAACAGAGGCTTCTGTTCGCCGTGGAACTGGTGAAGTTGACCTGTCGTTTGTCACCGATGGCCTTCGGGCCGAGCGTGAGCAAGGCATCACCATTGACGTGGCCTATCGCTATGCCGCCACACCAAGTCGCAAGTTCGTCATTGCTGATTGCCCAGGACATGTCCAGTACACCCGCAACATGGCAACCGGTGCTTCAACGGCAGATCTTGCCCTCGTCGTCATTGATGCTCAGTCCGGCATGAAAGAGCAAACCCGCCGCCACTGCTGCATTGCTGCGCTGCTTGGTGTTTCGGAGTTCATTGTTTGCGTCAACAAGATGGACCTCATTGACTGGGATGCAAAGCGCTTTGACGCGGTTGAAGCCGACGTCCGTGACTTGGCTGCCGCCCTTGGCGTCAAGCGGGTCACCGTCGTTCCCGTCTCGGCACTTCTTGGCGACAACGTGGTTGAGCACGGATCGACGAGCCCTTGGTATCGCGGCCCAACTGTTCTTGGCGCATTAGAACTCGCCAAAGCCGGCGACTGGGCCGGCGATGAGACCGGTGAAGGCACGACAACTCGTCTTCCCGTGCAGTGGGTCATCCGCCAAGTGGGCGAACGTCGCAGTTATGCCGGCATGGTTGCAGGTGCTCCGCTCGTTGCTGGCCAGCGTGTTCTCGTGCTCCCCCTCGGCAAAGAAACGACCGTTACCGAGGTTTCGACCTATGACGGCCCGCTCGACTCGGCCGCACCTGGGATTTCAGTGTCTGTTGACTTAGAACATGACTTTGACGTCACGCGAGGCGACATGATTGCTGATGTCGTCAATCCACCAACGGTCACCTCTGCGATTGAAGCAACTGTGTGCTGGTTTGGTGCGCACCCCTTGAAAGTTGGGGACCGTATCCGGTTGAAGCACACCACGCACTCAACACCTGCTCGAGTGACCGCAATTGAATCGGTACTCAAGATCGACACCTTGTCGCTCGAGCCAAAAGAAGAGTTGGAAGAAAACGAGATTGGTGTGGTGCACTTGGCCACCGCTACTCCCCTCGTCGTTGATGACTACTCAAAGAACCGCATTACTGGTTCATTTGTGTTGATTGACGAAAAAGACCACACCACCTTGGCCGCTGGACTCGTTGGGCTTCCCCAAATCTTGCCACAGGGCTAGGTTTCAGCTCCCTGGCTGGAGCACCATCAAGATCGCTGCAAGCCCCACAAGGCTAAGCACGCCTGTTGCCGAGATTCTTCCCGCTCGTGCTGCTTTGCGGTCAAGACTGTCGCCACTGAGGGCACTGGCAACCGCTCGCTCACTAGCGAAGACCCCGCCTTCAAGGAGGGCAAAGGCGCCGAACCATAGCGCTCCACTCACCATGACCCACAGTTGGGTTGCCTGAAATTTCCCTTGTGATGAAGCAAGCAGCACTACCCCGGTCACCGGTACGAGGAGGAGAATTCGACTGAACACCTTTGCTGGAGCGGCGAAGTACTGGAGCGTTGAGGGAGCAAGGTGCTTCAACTCGCTCGCTCCTTCTATTCGTCGAAGTTCAGAAAAACTCACCCCAACTTGGACAAGGCCAACGAGTGCGACGAGCACATGGATGATGAGGATCACGGCGTAGAGCGGTGTTGTTTCCGTAGTTGCCAGCACAACGGAAAGCCTTACAGATTCTCCAACCTTGTCGGGTACGCTTGGGTTGGACAAGATGGAGAGCAGGCAATGGTGACCGAGCTTCGGCTAGACCCCCTCTCGGGGCGATGGGCAGCGATTCGCCCACAACGTGCAGACCGACCCGACGCTTTTGTTGACCGGACCCCGTGGCCCACAGAACAGCGATCAAACTGCCCGTTTTGCAAAGAACATGCAAACGATGAACAGGTCTTGGCTGAAACGAGCGAAGACAACAACTGGACTGCTCGAGTCGTTGCCAATCGCTACCCGGCTTTTGACACCGATGAGCCCTTTGTCGTGTTCAATAAGGGCCCTGTCTTCACCGAAGCAACTGCTGGTGGAACGCATGAAGTTGTTGTCTTTTCCCCGGACCACGACAAGAGTTTTGCGGAGCTGACCAACAGTGAAGTCGCTGACGTCATGTCGCTGCTGAAAGAGCGTCTCACTGCTCACGCGGCAACGAAGAATCTCCGCTACACCCAGGTCATCATCAACGCTGGTCGTGAAGCTGGAGCATCGGTTGAACACCCACACGGCCAACTCCTCGGCATCAGTTTTGTCCCCCGTGAACTCGCCGAAGAGCAGGGACAATTCTCCCGCTTTGTTGCTGGATGTCTGTTGTGTGTTGCCTTGGACGCCGAGACGGCGTCTGGTCGCCGTACGGTTCTTGACTCAACGCACGCACTGGTTGTTGCCCCATACTGGAGCAGTGTGCCCTATGAGATGTTGGTGCTTCCCCGCAACCACGGCACCCATGTGCACAACGAAGCCCCGGAGACCTTGACCGGAATTGGTTTGGCCATTCGTGATTGCTTGGCTGCGCTCAAGCGAACCGTTGGCAACGTTGCCTACAACGTTGTTTTGCACTCTGCTCCATATAACCACGGAGAGCCGTTCCACTGGCACGTGCATTTGTGGCCCAAAGCCACCACTCGTGCCGGATTTGAAATGGGCACTGGTGTGTCGATCAATGTGATGCCGCCAGAAGTCGCCGCAGAGCAACTTCGGGCAAATCTCGAGGTCTAGTCACCAAGGAGCTGGTGTGCTGCTCCGTAGGGGTCCATTGATCCAGCAGCGACGGCTTGCATCAACGCCTCGTAGTCCGGACTTTGGCGAAGTTGACCAACTCTGCGCTCAACCATGGCAGCGACCACTTGGGCCAACAGGTCGTCTAAGCGACCTTTGCGTCGCTCGGCTAACAAGTTGGCTTCAATGAGATAGGCGCGGTGATCAGCCACCGTCGCCCAAAAACCCTCGGTGCCTTCACCCTTCGCCGCAACAGTTTCGACAATCGGCGGCCGCCAATCGCCTAAATGCGAGAGATCAAGCATTTGTTCCAAGTCTCGACGGGCTTCTTTCACCCCTGGTCGGTCAGCCTTGTTAATGACAAAAATGTCAGCAATTTCCAAGAGGCCAGCTTTGTTTGCTTGCATGGAGTCTCCCCATCCGGGGTTCATCACCACAACAGTTGTATCGGTTGCTCGAGCTACATCGACTTCCATTTGGCCAACCCCAACGGTTTCAACCAGCACCACCGGCAGCTTTGCCGTGCCAAGCGCTCGAATCGCATCTGGCACCGCCAGCGAAAGACCACCTAAGTGACCACGAGTCGCCATTGAGCGGATGAACACCGTTGGGTCGGTTGCATGGCCCTGCATGCGGACTCGGTCGCCAAGGATCGCACCACCGGTAAAGGGCGATGAAGGGTCAATGGCCAAGACCGCCACTTGGTCAAGCGGCTCAGCTTCTTGGCTTCTCGCAGCTGGCCAGCCTTGGCGAGCAGTGGTGATGAGTTGGTCGGTAAGTGTTGACTTGCCCGCCCCTGGTGCGCCAGTGAGGCCAACCGTATACGGAATCGGGCCTTGATAGCTGAGGTGGGCAACAGCTTCAGAAGTCGATCCCCCACGTTCAACCATGGTGAGGAGTCGTGCCAGCGCCACACGGCTACCAAGCTCGGCTTGTTCGAACAAAATCACTGGATCAGTTGAGAGTTGCGTCATGAGAGGCGCACCACCGAAGCGCCGAGACTGTTGAGCTGTAGGGGAAGATTTTCATAGCCACGATCAAGATGGCCTGCGTCATCAATCGTTGTTTCACCATCGGCTGAGAGCCCAGCCAGCATGACCGCAGCTCCTGCTCGGATGTCATGAGATTTCACCCGTGCACCTGAGAGCTGCTCAACGCCGCGAATCACCAAGTGGTGACCATCGGTACGGATATCGGCTCCCATGCGCAGCAGTTCATCAACATAACGAAAGCGCCCAGCAAAGAGGTTCTCGGTGACAAAGGACACCCCTTCAGCCGTCGCTAACGCTGCGACCAAAAATGGCGTGTAATCCGTTGCTACACCCGGGTACGGCAAGGTGGCCAGGTCGGTGGCTTTCAGCCGTCCGGGTGCTTCGACTTGAACGCCGTTGCTGCTCGGTTGAAGCGAAACACCCATGTGCTCGAGTTTTCTGAGCAGTGACTCCATGTGTTCTGCCTTTGCCCCAACGACTTCGACCTTGCCGCCAGCAATCGCTGTGGCGACGAAAAACGTTGCCGCAACCACTCTGTCGGGGATGATGTCGTGGGTCACCGCACCAAGTGACGACACCCCAGTCACCGTGATTCGTCCCGTCCCTGCTCCTTCGATTCTCGCCCCCATGGCCGACAAGAACGCTGCCAAATCAACCACTTCTGGCTCTTGAGCCGCGTTGTCGATGATCGTGGTTCCTTCGGCCAGAACAGCAGCCATGAGCAGATTGTCTGTCGTTGTGTGAGAGGGGAAGGGCAACACCATCGCCGCTCCACGCAACCGACCAGAGGCAACCTTGCCATGAATGATTCCATGGGCAACGGTAAAGGTGGTACCCATCTCCTCTAAGGCATTCAAGTGAAAATCAATGGGCCGTGAGCCAAAGTTGTCACCGCCGGGAAGTGAGACCTTTGCCCTCCCGCACCTCGCCAGCAGCGGCCCGAGCACGACAATCGAAGCTCGCATTTTCTCGACGAGTTCATATGGGGCCTCGGGAACGATCTGTTGTGTTCGAGGGGTCACAATCTCGAGCAGTCCACCGTCAAGTCTGCGCACACTGAGGCCAAGCGCCGTCAGCATTTCCGCCATGATTTCGACGTCACGGATTTCTGGAACATTCCGTAAAATCGTGGTGCCTTCTGCCAAAATTGCAGCCGCCATGATCTTGAGGACTGAGTTCTTTGCTCCCGCAATCGCAAGGGATCCCTGAAGAGGTCCGTTTGGCGCAACGAGGAACTGACTCACCTCTTTAGTATCGCCGATCAGGCGGCACTCGTGTGCGCCGAGCAATCGCTCTTCGCCCATCCGGAGTAGCATCTGATCGTGGCAAACCAACCTCAGGCTCCAGACAGAAACCTCGCCCTTGAACTCGTTCGCGTCACCGAGGCAGCCGCTATTGCTGCGAATCGGTGGATGGGAAGAGGCGATAAGAACGCAGCTGACGGTGCAGCCGTTGAAGCGATGCGCGTCGTGCTCAACTCCATCTCAATGACCGGGACCGTCATCATTGGCGAAGGCGAAAAAGATGAAGCCCCGATGCTCTGGAATGGCGAAGTCTTGGGCGATGGCTCATCACCAGAAGTTGATATTGCGGTTGACCCAATTGACGGAACAACGCTGACTGCACTTGGTCGCGCCGGTGCCCTCTCGGTGATCGCCGTGGCCCCAAAGGGCACCATGTTCAATCCAGGACCTTGCGTCTACATGGACAAGATTGCTGTTGGTGCCAAGGGCAAGGGATCGGTCGACATGAACAAGTCGATCACCGAAAACGTGAACAACTTGGCTGACCAACTCGGTCAATCTGTCCGTGATCTCACTGCCGTTATTTTGGAGCGTGATCGCCACAGCCAGATGATTGAGGAACTGCGAGCCACAGGCGCTCGTATTCGCCTCATCACCGACGGCGACGTTGCTGGAGCCATCCAGACTGCTTGGGAAGACTCCGGAGCAGACATCTTGTTCGGTGTTGGCGGAACGCCTGAAGGAGTGATTGCCGCCGCGGCTCTCAAGGCGCTTGGTGGCGAACTGCTTGGACGCTTGGCTCCGAGAAATGATGCTGAGCGCGACGAGGCGATTCGTTTGGGCTACAACTTGGACGCAATTTTGGACCAAGATGATCTTGTCCAGGGCGACAACTGCTTCTTCTCCGCCACGGGCATCACCGATGGCGAACTCCTCCAAGGTGTTCGATTCAACGAACGTGGTGGATCAACGGAGTCCCTGGTCATGCGATCGAAGTCAGGGACCTGCCGCATTGTGAAGTCCCAGCACTCCTTCGTCAAGTTGTCTGAATTCAGTTCAATCGACTTCTAAAGGCTTCGGCCACACCCGAGCAAGAAAGAACCGCCCCCGTCAGTGACGGGGGCGGTTCTTTTTTTCCTTGGTCTTTGTCTGCTACTTCGATGCAGTCGCAATCCGAAGTTCTGCTCGAGCCAAGTCACCTTCAACTGCTTGACGCTTGGCTGCAGCGTGCTCATCGTCGTTCGAAGAATTGAGTGTTGACAGTGCTGTTTCAGCTCCACTCTTGGCCAACTCAGCTCGAGCGACATCAATTTCACTCACGAGTTCAGCCACGCCGGCAAGCACGGTCACCGTTGAGCCAATGCCCTCGGTTTCGGTGTCGAGTGCAGGTCCGGTCGCCACTTGGAGGAATCCTCCGTGAACGAGTACCCGAAGCACGTCACTGCCTGTTTCAATGGTGACGACTCCCGGCAGGACATCGGCCACGAACGGTGTGTGGAGGTTCTGCACCGTGATGAGCCCATCAGAGGTGCGGCACGAGACGGCCGAGGCACGCCCTTCGAAGAGCGCCCGCTCTGGGCAGACCAGGTTGGCTGCGAAGGTCGCGCCAGCCATCAGCTCTCCTTTTCGAGCTGTGCTTGCTTCGCCAGCACGTCGTTGATGCCACCGACGTTCAAGAACGCCTGTTCAGGCACGGAGTCAAGTTCCCCACGAAGCAGTGCTTCAAAGGACTCAACCGTCTCTTCAACTGGGGTGTAGATACCATCGAGGCCGGTGAAGACCTTGGCAACGTACATGGGCTGTGAGAAAAAGCGCTGAATCTTGCGTGCACGTGACACGGTGATGCGGTCTTCTTCTGAGAGCTCATCAAGACCAAGAATGGCAATGATGTCTTGGAGCTCACGGTAGCGCTGGAGCACACCTTGCACTTGGCGAGCCACTTGGTAGTGACGGTCGCCAACGATTTCAGGAGCCAAGATGTTCGACGTTGAACTCAGTGGGTCAACAGCTGGGAAGATACCGAGTGCTGCGATTTGACGTGAGAGTTCAGTCGTTGCGTCCAAGTGGGTGAAGGTCGTGAACGGAGCTGGGTCGGTGTAGTCGTCAGCAGGGACGTACACAGCCTGGAGCGACGTAATGGACTTTCCACGAGTCGAGGTAATGCGCTCTTGGAGCTCACCCATCTCGTCAGCAAGCGTTGGCTGGTATCCAACAGCTGAAGGCATACGACCAAGCAGCGTTGACACTTCGGAACCGGCCTGAACGAAACGGAAGATGTTGTCAATGAACAACAACACGTCTTGGTTCTGGACGTCACGGAAGTACTCAGCCATGGTGAGTGCGGCCAAGGCCACACGGAGACGAACGCCTGGTGGCTCATCCATCTGGCCAAAGACGAGTGCAGTGTTGTTGATGACGCCTGACTCTTGCATTTCCAAGAACAAGTCGGTGCCTTCACGGGTCCGCTCACCAACGCCAGCAAACACCGACACACCACCGTGCTTGGTGGCCACACGGGAAATCATCTCTTGGATGAGCACCGTTTTGCCCACACCAGCACCACCGAAGAGGCCGATCTTTCCACCCTGCACATACGGGGCCAAGAGGTCAATGACCTTGATGCCGGTTTCGAACATCTGGGCACGTGGCTCAAGTTGGTCAAAGGTTGGGGCTGGACGGTGGATGTCCCAACGCTCGTCAATGCCATCGACAAAGGGAACGTCGAGTGGCTGGCCGAGCACGTTGAACACGTGGCCAAGCACGGCGTTGCCAACCGGCACGGTGATGCCACGGCCAGTGTTGCGAACTGCGGTGCCACGAAGGAGTCCGTCGGTTGGCTGCATGCACACGCAGCGCACGCGGCCTTCGCCGATCTGCTGAGCGACTTCGGCGGTGATGGTCACCGTCTTGCCGTCAAGCTCGACATCCATCTCGACTGCGCCGTTGATTTCCGGCAGCGCGTGCGGCGGGAACTCGGCGTCGACCACTGGGCCGGCGATGGCGACGACCCGACCCTCCTCGAGGGCGGTTTTGTTGTCTGCGGTCATGGTCATTTGCTCATGCTCCCTTCGAAGGACGGAGCGCTTCGGCGCCGCCCACGATTTCCATAATCTCGGTGGTGATCGCGTCTTGACGGGCCCGGTTCATAGTCCG
>CANGPX010000012.1 GCA_947456095.1 Acidimicrobiaceae bacterium | reverse complement strand
GCGGCCAAAGCAAACAGCACACCAGAGGTGATGCCAGCGATGAGGAAAACAATGAAGTTAGCCACTGCCCGAAGTACTCCAGTGAGAGAGGGATAGAAGTGTTCTTCACGTCAGCGAACCCCAGCGATTACTCGCCGGGGCCCGCTGCGGAAAGACAGGTCGACTAGGTCGACTGAGATTGCACTACTGCGGCTTGATTGCCGAGTTTCCAGCGCCAACGTGACGGTTCGTCAAGACAATGCCCGTTTGGTTCCCGTTCGGGAGGTAGGGCAGCATTGGCGAGGTGTCTTGTGGGTAGCTTGACTTGCAGTCGAAGGTGCCGAGCTTGGTTGGGTAAGCCTGAACCCACTTGGTGCCCTTCAGGTGCACGACGATGCCGCACGATGCCGAGATGTTGGTCGCAGGGTTCGTTCCACCTTGGAGACCACCAGCAGTCCAAGCCTTCGAGCCAGCAAAGTTCGAAGCCGTACCGAGGTAGTTCACCACGCATTGACGGGTCAAGTTATTCCCGCAGCTCTTGGCAGCAACTGCCCACAGCAAGAATGCTGACACTGACTGCTCACCAATTGCACTGGCGTTGGATGCACCAACGAGGGTGACGTACTGCTTGACCGCGGGAACAGCTGAAGCGGCCTCCAGCGGCGCGTAGCCAAGGCGGGTGTAGACGTTGTCGCCGTAGCCCTTCTTATTCCACTTGGCCAAGCTTGGGTCGTACGTCGATGCCTCGGTCATGATGTACGGCTTGTACTTGTTGGCCGCGTTATCTGTCAGGAAGCTCGTGAAGGTTCCGTTTGGTGTTGCTGCCCAGTACACAACCTTGGCGCCTTCGTTCTTCAAGTTCAGCGAGGCCTGGTTGATCGTGGCAGGTGCGCCAATGTTGGCCAAGAAGCCAACGTTTTGGTCGCAACCATAGGTGGCGAAGTCAGAAGCAGTGGTCTTGTAACCACCGAATCCACCACCAGATCCATCTCCCCACTTCCATCCAGACTTGGAGTAGGAGTACTCGACCTTGAGGTCTGAGGACTTCGATGCTCCACCAGGGAGGTCGTCAGTGCGAAATGCGCAAGCCTTCGCCGTTGCAGCAGCACCAAACAACTTCGTACCTGCGTAGGCCGACGAAGCTGGGTTGTAGTCAGCCGGGTTCGGCATTGGCTGGTACATCTCCCAAGCGTTTTGGGTGTCTGTTGAAGCGGTGAAGCCAGGAACAGTGACAAGGTCAGCGTTCAGGCGGTCTTGCTCGCCTGCACTGTCAAAAGCAAAGCCCTGACCAACAGCCATGAAGTCCTTGTTTGAGATCATGTTGTCAATTGCCTGCTTGGCGTTGAAGATTGCAGCGTCTTGGTAATCGCCAACGATGGTGCGACCGTTGATGCCGCCTTGGGCGTTGCACCACTTGATCATGGCCTTCATTGCCTTGCCCATGGCTGAGTTGGTGTCGTGGTAGCCAGCATCATCGCCGTAACCAATCTTGATCGTCGATGCGTCAACGCCGCGGTCTGGAGAACCAGACGTTGATCCGTTGCCACATGGCGAAGCCAGTGTGCCGAACTTGACAGCGGTAGCAGCCGAGGCGGCTCCACCTGCCGAGACGATCACTCCACTAGCTGTCATCGACAGCGTGGCGAGTGCCGCCATTGCCTTCATGCGAGTGTTTCGCATTTCATACCCCCCCTGAGGTCACCCCGCACTTCTGCGGTGTGTTTGTTCTATCACCTCTCACCCACCTCGCAACAGTTGAGGCAGATCTCGCTTCAGTAAGTTTTCAGAGGCACCTCTTGACTTTGTTCTGCGAGGTGCAATTGACGAATTGGCTTGAACGTGTGACGATTCCCGCGGGAGTCACTTGGGTGACGAGTATTTCAAGGGGGAGATGAAATGGGAATTCGATACGGGGCGAAGAGCGAAGCGCAATTAACCGAGCGCCAGGCACAAAAAAAGTCGGTTGATGCCTGGTCGACCATGGTGGTCGACACCTATGAAACTGACCCAGAAGTCATTGCCGCAGTCCTGCCTCGACCCCTCGTGCCAAGTGAGCAGCCGCTCGTGAAGGTCACCTTTGCCTCGGTTGATATCCCCGGATATGGCTCATTTGGTGCTGGCAGTTTCTCGGTGCAATGCCGTCACGAAGACACCTTGGGCTACTACTGCCTCGTCATGGTGATGACGACGGAGCAACCGGTCATCACCGGGCGTGAGACCTTTGGCGAGCCAAAAAAGATTGGCCAGGTCACGGTGTCAGTCGAGGGCGACAAGGTCAACGCCACCATGGGTCGTATGGGTGTGACGTGGGCTGAGTTCAACGGAACTGCCACCTCAGAGATTCCTTCGCCTCCACCAGAGACCCGCACTGACTTCTACTTCAAGCCACTGCCTGCACCCGACGGCATTGGCTTAGATGGTGACCCTTCCCTCGTCTACTGCACGAGAGAAGAGACAACAAAGTGGGCCAAGCATTGTGAAGGTGAGTTGATCCTTCGAGAGTCACCTGTTGACCCAGTGGCCGATCTTCCCATTCATCGACTGGTCAACGTGTCGGTAGGTATGCGCAATGCCATCCAAAAGGGACGGATTCACTCAAAGGTCCCGGCCGAGTGGATTTTGCCATTTCTCCACCAGCGCTACGACGACCCAACTCCTCCGTCGAACGACTAGTTCGCGCTGCTGCGCTGGCTTTGGAGATGCTCTAAGAACGCAATCGCTCCTGCAGTGGTCGCCGTGCATCGAGGTGACGAAAAGATGTCGAAGGCATGCTGAGCAAGTGGGAGCTCGATGTAGGCGAGTTGACTTTGCGTGACCGCACGAAAACGATCGACGAATTGTCGGGCGACTTCTACCGGCACGAGAGTGTCGTTGCGTCCTTGAAAGACCAAAAACGGCGGCGCTGACGGCGTGATGCGGTGCAGCGGTGATGCCGCCACAAAGACCTCTGGGTTCTCCCGCTGGGACTTCTTCATCACGGTCTTTTCAAGCATCTTCACCATTGATCGCCCGTGAATTCCTGAACTCTGCTGGTCACCGGTCATCTCCAAAACGCCGTAGAACGAGATGCAACCATCAACGGTGGTATCTGCTTCTTCAAAGCCGGGTTGGAACATTGGATCATTGGGAGTCAGCGCGCACAGTGAAGCAAGGTGACCTCCAGCTGATCCTCCGGCGAGCACGATGAAGTCCGGGTCGCCGCCAAAGGCTGCTACCTCTCGCTTTGCCCAGGCAATGGCTGCCTTGCAATCAATCACGTGTTGTGGCCATGTGGCTTTTGGACTGAGCCCGTAATTAATGGAAAGACACAGCCAGCCACGTTGGCTGAGTTCATAAAGCATGGGACGCGCTTGTTCACGTTTATCGCCAATGACCCATGCCCCACCATGGATGTACAAAAGCACTGGCTTGAGCGAAGTGCTTTCCTCTTTTGATCGATACACATCAAGTCGATGAGCACGAAGGCCGTCACTTAGGTAGGCAATGTTCTTCACGACCTCGACGGAGCGTCGCCCAACTGGTATCGCCAAGATTCGCTGCAAGAGATGTCCATAGCGAGGCGTTGCGTGCTCACTCGTGAACAGCACTGGCGTTGGCTTCGCCGAAGCGAGACCGCTGCGCACGACCGCAATGGACCGCTTTGCACTCAAGTGGAGACCGATGAGTCCAATGACTCCAACCACGAGGAGCGACGTTGCCACCACTTTTGCCCAGCCTGTCGCGACCGACGAAGTAGCAAGACAAAAAGAAACAACGCCGAAGACCACGGCAAACTGCGCGGCAAGCTCGCTCGTGAGCCAGCCAATCGTGAAACTCTGGGGACCGACTTTGTCGTTCTTGATGGGTAGGTACGCCGTTGCCACAGCAAGCACAACAAAGAGCGCCCCGAGAACCATCACGATGTTCATCACGGAGTCCTTAGTTCGTCGCGCGTCCGCAACTCATGCAATAAGAGGCCGAGCGTTGCATCATCAACTGCGTGGGGAATGAACAGGGCCAATCGGTCTGCAATTCCACCAAATCTCTTCATCAGTTTGGCTGCAACCTCAGAAGGGGTGCCAACCGTTGCCACCGCATCAACGAGTTCTTCGGGAACCATGTCAAGCAGTGATGCCCAGTCCCCTCGCCGAACGGCGGCTCTCAGTTGTTCGTGGAGATCTCCCAAGCCCTCAGCCTCTAACACCGGCGCGTACGCCGGAGTTGATCCATAAAAACCGAGCAGCCCACGGACACCGTCTTTGGCTACGCCAAGGCTTTGTGCATCGGTGCCAACCCCAACAATGGCCCCACACACCACTTCAAAGCCACGAAGAGAAGCACCAGTGCGCCGACCACGTTCCACCGCTTCTAGCGTCACCGACTCGAGATAGCGCTTGGAATGAAACGGCAAGACGAGCAGCCCGTCGGCCACAGCACCGACCATCTCTGCCATCTTTGGGCCTTGCGCACCAACAAGAATCGGCGGAGCGGGATACTCCATTGCTGCTGGCGTAAACATCGGAGTCATCAAAGAGTGTCGATAGAACGGACCATCAACGCTGAGTGGCGCCCCGGTTTTCCACGTTTCGCCAATTGACCGGACGGCTTCAACGAGGCCTTGCATGCGTTCGACCGGACTCGACCACGTGAGGCCAAATCGACGCTCGATGTGCGTCTTGACCTGAGGGGCGAGTCCGAGGCGAAACTTGCCCTTGGACAGTCGCTGAAGATCAAACGCTGCATGGGCGAGGTGAATGGGGTTTCTTGGGAAACCAACGGCCGCATTGGTCATAAGGGCTAACTGCGAACCCATTCCAGCGGCAACGAGGGGGAAGAACACATCAGTTGGGCCTTCAGCGGTGAAACACCCACTCGCTCCAAGCGCCGACCAGGTGCGCGCCTTGTCGCCAACCTCATCGAGTGCAATTCCCATGAGCGAGCAATCAATCTCCACCTCACCATGTTGCCAGTTCCAACATGGTTACTCCGCCAACGCTTGTAGTGTTGAGTCAAGACGAACGAGGAGTGATAGGTGCTACCAGTCGCTATGACGTCACCGTTTGACAAACTGCGAGGCACCGTTGGCCTCTGGAGTTTTGCCCACGAACTCATTGCCCCAAGCGCCGTTGCCGGCTTTGCTCAGCAGGTTGAAGATCTTGGCTTCAGTTCCTACTGGTACCCCGAGTCTTTCGGTCGAGAAGCCTTCACTGCCGGGAGTGCACTGCTCAGCGCGACCAGTGAAATCATCGTAGCAACCGGAATTGCCTCGATCTATGCCCGAGATGCCAATGCAACAGCGGCAGCAACAAAAACGTTGTCAGCAATGTCGAATGATCGCTTCATTGCTGGACTCGGGGTGAGCCACCGGCCAGCGGTTGAATCCATGCGCAAGCGCACCTACGCACCCCCCATTGCCACCATGGAGGCTTACCTCGACCAAATGAACCAAGCGCTCAATCTCTCACGAGAGTCTGCGACCGAACTGCGGACCGTGCTTGCAGCGCTAGGACCGAAGATGCTCGACCTCGCATCCAAAAAAACCGGTGGAGCGCTCCCCTATCTCGTCACCCCCGAGCACACTGCAGTTGCTCGAGCGGCACTTGGTCGCGATGCATTCTTGGCGGTGGAACAGGCCGTGGTGTTGAGCGATGACAGCGAGGTCGTCTCGCGCCGCACAAAGGACCATTTGCAGATGTACACCGGTCTTGAGAATTACAAGAACAACTGGCGGCGCCTCGGCTTTGGTGATGAAGACTTCATCCCCGGTGGGAGTGACCGCTTAGGCGCAGCCCTGGTCGTCAGTGGAAACCTTGATGACCTTGCTGAGCGAATTGGCCAGCACCAACAAGCTGGTGCGGATCATGTCTGTCTTCAAGTGCTCTTCGATCTCAAAGATGGGCCACCACTTGAGGACTTTTCAACCTTGCAACGATTAACGGAGGTGCGCTGGTGAGTAAAGGATCTGGTCGATTTACCCGGGTGCGCATTGCGCACACCATTCATGCTCCACGAGCTGCAGTGTGGGCTGAACTTCGCCAACTCGATCGCCATGTGCTTTGGATGAAAGACGCCGTGTCGATCACCTTTCATGGTGACCAGCAAGAAGGAGTTGGCACCACCTTCACGTGTGAAACAAAGATTGGGCCATTTCGCACCAATGACGTGATGACGATTACCTCGTGGATTGAAGAACGAGAAATGACGGTTCACCACAAGGGCCTCATTACTGGCGCTGGACGGTTTGTCGTCCGTGGAGATCATGGTCGCCATTGCGTGATTCGCTGGGAAGAGCGCCTCACATTCCCCTGGTATTTCGGCGGTTCCATCACGGGAATTTTTGCCAAACCAATCTTCAAGGCGCTTTGGCAACGCAACCTTGATCGCTTTGGGGAACTGGTGTTGCGAAACCTTGAGGCAGAAGAGGCGGCACCGACAGAGACAACTGAGCAACAGGTCGACCCAACACAGCTCGACGTGCCACCAGGGGTTTAGTGCGTCGCTTCGTCTTCGGGTTGAAGAATCGAGAGGCTACGAGCGGGCTCGATGGCAAGAACCACTTCAGATTCGGCCACCGAGAGATGAGGCGCAAGATGAACTTCATCTTGGTGCTCCACTGACGCAGCAAGACGCTCCTTCTCGACCCGAGCTTCTGCTCGCTGGCGCTCACGCTTTGCTTGTTTCTTTGCTCGTTTCTTTGCTTTCTTTTGTTCCTTCTTCTTTGCCTTTGCTTCAGCCTTCGCCTTGGCCTTGGCAATTTCTCGAGGTGACTTCACGATCACTACAAGGTGTTCTGGCTCGCTGGCGATGCTCAATTCCTTTCGAAATTGGTCGAAATCGCTCACGGTTGCTGGCGGGTTCCTTTCACCTGCGCCGAGACGCCATGTTTCGAGCAACGCTTTGGCTTCACTGGCTGACAGGTTCGCCGAAAGGGGAAGTTGCTCAATCAACGTAAGACATTGTGCATACGTTGCATCAAGCAAGGCTCGTCGTTCCGCTGCTGCGTGAGCTTCAACCGTTGCAACTTGTGCTTCAGCTAAGTGAAGAAGTTCTTGGCGCTCAGCTGCGGCTTCTGCAATGATGACGTCGGCATCGCGTCGTGAACGCTCGACGAGATCCATGCTCGAGACGCGAGCTGCTTCAATGAGGGCATCTGCTTCGGCCTCAGCCTCTTGCACCATGTCCTCTGGAGTACCTTCGAGCAATGCTGCTTGGCTTTCGACCTCACGCTGAGCACCCTCTCGGATCTGCGTTGCTGCCACTTCAGCTTCATGTTTCATTTGCATGACTTGTTGGGCGGCTTCTTCAATGCGCGCTACTGCTTCAGCTGCAGCTGCTTCAGTGAGTTGGCGGGCGACGAGTTCTGCTTCGCGAGCCAAGCGTTCCGCTTCATCACGGGCACTGTTGGCCAAGCTTTCCGCTTCATGTTCGGCCGCTCGTGCGACGGCTTCTGCTTCACGGCGAGCGGCAGCCTCAATGGCAACTGCTTCTAACTGTGCTGCCTCGAGCGCAACAGTGACCGCAGACTTTGCTTCATCAAGGACCTGAGCGTCGACTTCGCTTTCACCTTGAAGAGCGTCTTCGTTGCTCTCGTCTTCGTTGGCTTCGTCTTCGTTGGCTTCGTCTTCGTTGCTCTCGTCTTCGTTGCTCTCGTCTTCATTGAGAGCGTGATCCACGACGACATCTTCGCTCACAGAGCCTTGTTCAACCTCGACAGGAGCATCATCGCCATGGGCAACTTCAATCACTTGATCAAGCTCCTCGTCGGAAGGTTCATCAGCGACGGGTTCTGGGACCAGAAAGACCAGTTCGGGGAGGTCTGCATCTGGTGCCCAGAGATCAACATCAGCAATTTCTGTCACGGCCAAACCTGGATCTGCAACTCCTGCATTGTCCAAGCTGGTTTCGCCCTGTGGGGAAAGTTTTTGCCGCTGTGCTGGCAAAAACACTGGAAGTTTTGGATCTGCAACTGGTGGTGCTTGCAGAGATGCACTCTTGTTTTCCGGCAGTCTGCCGCCGTGGACACGATTCTGCCGCTCAACTGCCCACGAGCGCAGTTCAACCAATTTTCGGCTGGTGATGTGACTCGTCTTCGAGGTCAAGATTTCAATCATGAGTGCGTCAAGGACCGCTGGTTCATATTCAGTCTGCTGGAGGGGGCGAAGTTCATCAATGAACTCCATCACGCCAAGTTCTCCAATGGAATGCAGCGCTGAGATACGAATTGCTGGGTTGGGATCACGCAGCTGGCTGCGAACACGCCCCGCACCGCGAGCGTGATAGCGAAGGCGAATCATGAGGGCCACAATGATGACCAACGCGGCGGAGCCGACAATGGCGTACTTCACCGTGTTCGACATTGTTCACCTCCGTGGCGAGCAGGCAATGGACAATTTCCCATCGACGATTCTTAAATTTACCAGACCTCCATTGGTCAACTTCCGGCGCCTAGGGTGACGCCGTGGAACCACAGAGCGAACCAGCCCCTGAAGCATCGAGAGACGCTGCTCTGGTCGAGGCACTCAGGATGGAAATCGCCGAACTCAAGGCTCGTATTGCCCACCTCGCGAACCGCAATGCTGAGTTAACTCAGCAGATCAACAATGAGCGCTATGAACGGCCGCCGCACTACTAGGACTGCCACACCACCTGGTCAGCAACGATGCGAAGCGCTTCGGGGAACCAGGGATCAACAAATTCATTAAAGAGTCCCCAGCGCGCCACGAGTTTGTAGATATCTTCTGGCGGGTTGAGCGAACCTCTCGAGGAACTCTCCGCATGAGTGAGCTGAAGATCGGCCACGTAGACCGTCAAGAAGCCCGCCAGGCTTGCCCTCAAGCACAGATCCACATCGTTCCCAATGACTTCGAGGGTCGGGTCAAGGCCACCGAGTTGTTCCCACAGGACTCGGTTAACGAGCGTGCAGGCTCCAGTTACGGCCGAGACTTCACGAGTGGCTGAGAGAAACTCATCCACTCGCGTGTAGTTGAGGTCTCGGCGAAGGTGTTGTGGATATGGCGCAATAGCGATGCTCTCGTGGTTGTACGCACCATCTGGCTCTTGAAGCGCACAACCCACGAGTCCAACTCGGGGAAGCTTTGCTACTGACACGAGTCGTTCAATCCAGTCAACGTCATGGATCTCTACGTCATTGTTGAGGGTGAGAACAAAGTCAGACGTTGTGTGAGCAACTCCACGGTTGACAATGGTTGAGTAATTAAATGGACCAGGAGCTAACACCACGGTGTGTGAAGTTTCGGCGAAGTACTGCAAGGTTGCTGGTTCAACCGAATCATTGTCACAAATGACGACATTGAAATTTGGATAGGAGCTCCGCTCCACACCGGCAAGGCACCGCTGCAAGAGGTCAAGTCGGTCTCGAGTTGGAATCACAATGGTCACGCTCGGCCAGAGGGTCGGTGTTGCTCGCCAGCGAACCGTTCCTGCCGCTGTTGCAGTTGTTGGGGCACGAAACCCAAGGCGCTCAAGCTGGACCGAGACCCAGTCGCCATGGCTTGCCATCTCGTCACCTGTTCGAGGGGTCGACGTTGCAACAACCTTTGGCACGTGGGAACTCGCCTTGCCAGCTTCGACCAAGCGAAAGGCGGCATCAATGAGTCCAAGAGGTCCGAGGTTGGTGGAAAAACCTCCGAGGTTCAACAGTGCGGCAACGTCAAAACCGGCTACGCCACCCACAGCGTCGTAGCTCAACAGCGACACGAGCCCCAATTGATTTGGGCGAAACCGTCCCATGAGGCGATCAGTTCCTGTTGTCACCGCATCATCACCAGTCACGATTGCCGCACCGGATGCTCTCAGTTGACCAAGAAGCGCTTCTGCTCCCCCGGAGCGAAGTTCAGTTCCAGCCAATCTCACAATGACGGCACTGTGGCCAACGAGTGCTGCGTTGAGGTTCTCCCACGACGACGGGCTATTTGGGTCCTCGACAACGAATACAGCTTCAGTGCTCGAATCACTACCGAGCTCTTGGACCGGGGCAAAGCCAAAAGGAAACGCCTCTGGGGTGACCCTTGCGATTGGTTGCCGGTCAAAGCCAACCGCTCTTGCGGCGCGTAAGAACAATGCACCAGTGAGGGCCAGTAGCGAAAACCGTCGAGTGCCAACCGGCGCGAGCGTCATGACTTTCGCTCGAAATGGATGGCCACGCTGGGTGCTGGTCGACTGCCAAATCTGGAGTCGAAACTCATCAAAGCGTGCCAGAGCATCGGCAAGAGATTGCTCAGTGATGTCGTGCGGCGCTGGCACGGCCACGTCGCTGGCTACTCGATGCCGGTGTAACCCGGGCTGACCCGGGGTGGATACGCGGGCTCCCACAGCGGGCGATTGAGCGAGAGATTCGGGTTGTAATAGGGATCAACCACAATGCGGTCAAGCCACCGGGCTCGCATTTCAAGAACTTCGGCAGCAAAGCGCTTGAGCGCTGGACCAGATTCATCGAGTCCTCTCGACACTGATTCATAGTGAATGAGTTCCGCGAGTGGCGTGTAGGCAACCTGCTCGCCTGATTCTCTGATTCTGAGGCAGAAGTCAATGTCGTTCCACGCCACTTGGAAGAACTCTTCGAGGCCGCCAAGGCGTTCCCAGGTTGAGCGTCGAACCGCCAAGCACGCTGCGGTGCAGGCACTGAACTCGGAGGGAAGGTGGTGGCGACCAAAGTAGCCATCGCTCATACGTCCTTCGAGTTTTCCAACGTGATCGGCAAGGCCAAGTGGGCCAAGCACCACTCCTGCATGCTGAATACGACCATCTGGGTAGAGAAGTTTTGCTCCAACTGCACCGTTGCCGGGCTGCAGTAACAGGGCCACCATTTCCTTCAGCCAGCCGCCATCAACCACCTCAGTGTCATCATTGAGAAGAACGAGCACGTCGCCCTTGCATGACGGCACTGCTCGGTTATGGAGAGCCGAGTAGTTAAATTCGCTGTCGTCTCGAAGAACCACTACTTGGTCGCTCAGTTCAGCGAACAGCGCCGCTGTCTCGGCCTTGACTGAGCCATTGTCAATGACCACCACTTCAAAGTTTGGATACGTTGTCTTTCCCAACACTGAACGCAGGCACGTCTCTAAAAACTTGCCATCACGAGTCGGAATGAGAATTGACACGAGGGGTGGCGCCTCGGGCAACTCATAGCGGATCCGACAAAATCCGGTGTTGTTGACCTTTTCGATGGCCCCAGCAACGCCACGGCGAGCGAGTGCAGCAGTGACCGCACGAGTACCGGCTTCGAGCGCCCACGGCTTCGCTGAGCTGGCCTTTGAGGTCGACTGATCATGGCTGCGCCAGTGATACAAGATGTGGGCAATATGGACGATTTGGTCACGCTGCAGTTCTTCGGTAACCCGCAAGAACAAGTCCCAATCTTGCGCACCATCAAACTCACTGCGAAGACCGCCGAGTTCTCGAACGAGCGAAGTGCGCAGTGTCGACAAGTGACAGAGGTAGTTCTGTCCGAGCAGTAACACCGGGTCGAAATCTGACTTGAAATATGGAGTGAAAGGTCGACCCTGTTCGTCGATCTTGTCTTCATCAGAATAGAAGAACGACGCCGAGGGGTTTTCGGCAATGGCGAGCGCCACCCGTGCGAGTGCATGCGGAACAATCGTGTCGTCGTGGTCCATGAGCACAATCCACTCGCCCGTGGCCTGCTCAATGGCTGAGTTGGTTGCTGCAGAAATTCCACCGTTTGCTACCCGCTCAATCAGGCGAATCCGAGCATCTCGCTTGGCGAAAGAAGCAACGATCGAACGCACCTCACTGTCTGGAGAGCAATCGTCGGCAACGAGCAGTTCGAAGTTTTCATAGACCTGGGCTTGCACAGAAGCGATGGCTTCTTTCAAGAAGCCATGGTCGGTGTTGTAGGTGGCCATGACAATGGAAAGTTTCGGTGGGTTCTCAATGAGTTGCAGCCGACGGCGGAGCAAGATCTCACCCACATTGCTCAAGGTGCCGTAGTGCTCAAACCAACGCTCGTAGACAGTCTTTTCCTCGTCACCTGAAGAAGCGACGCTTGGATGTCCACGAACAATGACCTTGCAGGCCGAGCCGAATTCTTGAAATCCTCGGCCAAGAACCCGAAGGAGACGGGCAAAAAGTGGTTGGTGCTGTGCAGCAAGCACTGGTGAGGCAAGTGCAGCGGTCGGCGCTGTCGGCGCGAGCGGGGCTAGCCCCTCACCTTGGGTCATCGGTCGGCGACGAAGAACCCGCTTGACGAGACGCTCAAGAAGGTTTGTCACCTTCAGCACCAGCATTGCCATGGGATACAGGCGTGAGCCTGAGTACAACTGCTGCTGCGCCGCTTCGCTTTGCAACGAGGCCGACGACAGTTCGTAGACCCGAATGACGTCTCTCAAGGTGGCCAGTTGGTCGCGCTGGCGAGGTGTGGGGAGGGAGGACTGCTCTCGTGAAGGCCCTGTGTTGTGCTGTGACACTCCGGCCAATTCCTCTCCAGGGCCATGACGAATTGATCCACGACTTGCAGGTCATGCTACCGGCGACCACTCATCAGTGGGGAGATCTCACCTTGGACATTCCAAGAATTCCTCGGCCAGTCGCTCAAATTCGGTTCATCCTCGCCGGTAGGCTCTCTTCATGCGCAGCGGCTGGAGAATTTTCATTGTCTCCTTCCTTGCCTTTTTTGCCTTGCTTGCCGCTTGGTCCTTTGCCAATCCCTTGTTCTCGGCCCCCGACGAAGAGAGCCATGTCATCTGGGCGGCAGCACTCGATGCAGGAATACCTGGCGCGCAAAGCCAGTACGCAAACGGCGGTGCGGTTCGCCATGTGTTCGTGTTGCCGTCAGCTGCTTCAGGGGTCAATCAAGGCTCATATGCGGCCTGCTTTAAGGGTGAGTCGACCATTCCAGCTGACTGTGCGCCGCAGATTCCAGGACCTGGACCACTTGTCAGCAGCGACACCCACTCGGCTGAGTATCCACCGCTCTACTACTACGCCGTTGGCGCCCCACTCATGGTCCAAAGTGGAAGGGGAAGTGGCGGCCTCTACGCCATGCGCATTGTTTCGGACTTGATGGTGGCGAGTTTGCTCGCAGCAGCAGTTTCCTGCGTGCTCCTCTATGCGAAGCGCCGATTCCTCCTTGCTGGCCTGGCAGTTGCTCTTTCCGCACAAGTGCTTTACCTCGGCTCAGTCATCAATCCAAGCGGTCTCGAAATTGCTGCAGCGATTTGTCTGTGGACCTCTGGCGCAATTCTCGTCACCGACTTCTGCGGCAAGACCCCTTGGGGCCTTGCCGCTGCGGTCACTGGATCAGCTTGCGTGCTGGTGCTCACTCGAAGCCTGTCTCCGCTGAACACCGCAATCATTGGAGTGGTGCTGTTGTTGTCGTTGTCACCAAAGAAGTGGTGGCGCTTGAGCAAACAGCGGCAATTTCAGATTGGAATGGGATGTTTCATTGTGGCGAGTTTTGCTGCACTCATCTTTTTGTCGAACCACGACTCGTTCAAGGTGGTTCCCCACTCAAGTGCTGAAATTGAGTCGCTGCAAGATTCGAACTTCTCAATGTTGCTCGGCGGATCGTTCAACCGACTCCGCACGTGGATGGATC
The DNA here is from genome assembly GCA_947456095.1 of Acidimicrobiaceae bacterium. GTDB lineage: Bacteria > Actinomycetota > Acidimicrobiia > Acidimicrobiales > RAAP-2 > CAIQEU01. Next base: position 19,620 of record CANGPX010000012.1, on the reverse strand, counting down.
AGAGCATTGTGATTATTGGATGGCTGTCGTTTCGCCTTGCTGACTGGTTCTATCTCGCTTGGTACGCGGCACTCGGTCTTCTCGTCGCTTGGGCACTCATTGTTGGCCGCATATGGCACAAGTTCATCCTGGTACTCATTGTTGCGGTTGCCGTTGTTGGACCGTGCATCTTGGTCGCCACGCAGGCGCCAAAGATTGGCTATGTCTGGCAGGGTCGAGATGGCATGCCGCTGTTTGTTGGGATCCCAATTTTTGCCGCTGCGATGATTGGAGCACGGGGGCGCAACCCTCGCATCGAGCGATGGTTTGGCACCGCACTTGTGGTGCTCGCCCTCTTGGCCAACTTAGGGGTTCTCTATGCCGTTGGGCGCAGGTACAGCGTCGGCACGAACGGCCCCTTGCTGTACTTCGTCGATGAGATCTGGCAGCCAGCAGTGCCATCACTCGCCATCATTTTGGTCGGGGCAGGTGCGACGTTCGTGCTGTTGCGCTACGCAGTGCTTGCGCTTCGTCAGGCGGAGAATCTTGGAAGTTCGCCGGCTGCTCTTCTCGCAGCAAGCGACGGGGCGGCTGCATCTTTGGGAGAAAGCACTGGCGTGCCCGAGACCGGCCACGAGATGGCGAGTTCTTCGTCAAATGGATTGATCTCAAGTTCAACTGACGGATTGAACGGCGACGACAGCAAATAGCAAAGCGTTGCTTGTTCACTCGTTACACAAAATCCATGAGCGACGCCTGCGGGCAAAAAGGCCGTCACCCCAGCGTCGGCGCTTAACTCGATGAGTTCCACATTTCCAAAAGTTGGCGAGCCTTCACGGATGTCAACCACGACATCAACGAGCGATCCGCCAACACAGGTCACCACCTTGGCTTGGCCCTCTTTGGCCAAGGAATAGTGAAGACCCCGAACAACATCTTTTGCCGACAACGACAAGTTTGCTTGCTCGGCAGAAAACGACACACCCGTGGCGGCAAAGTCTGATCCTTTGAACCACTCACGAAAAAAGCCACGGTCATCACCCCACACTGGGCTCTCGCAGCGATAGCAACCGGCAATAGACAGTTCGTAAAGTTCCATTAGTTCGCCTTCAACGGACGCCACCAGGCCTCATTGTTCTTGTACCACGCAACGGTGTCAGCTAAGCCCTGCTCGAACGGAACCTTCGGCACGTAGCCCAGTTCTTCTCGGATCTTTGTGCAGTCAACGGAATAGCGACGGTCATGACCGAGTCGGTCTTCAACTGGCTCGACCATCTCCTCGCCGTAGCCGCACAGAGAGAGCAAACGGGTCGTCAGTTCACGGTTCGTCAATTCCGTACCGCCACCAATGTTGTAGATCCCGCCCGCTTTTCCGCCTTCCATGACCAGCATGATGCCTTGGCAGTGATCATCAACGTGAAGCCAGTCGCGGATGTTCATGCCATCGCCATAGAGCGGGACTTTCTTGCCATCGACCAAGTTCGAGACAAACAGCGGGATGACCTTCTCTGGGTACTGGCGTGGTCCGTAGTTATTCGAACACCGAGTCACTGACACGTCGAGCCCAAAGGTCGAGTGGTAGGCAAGCGCAGCCAAGTCACTTCCAGCTTTGCTGGAAGAATAGGGAGAGTTAGGTTCCAAGATGTGGTCTTCTCGCCACGAGCCTTCAGCGATTGATCCATAGACCTCGTCAGTTGAAACGTGGACGAACTTTCGCACTCCGCCTCGACGGGCGGATTCCAAAAGTTGTTGTGTGCCAAGCACGTTTGTGACGAAGAAGGCTTGTGCGCCATGGATAGAACGGTCAACGTGGCTTTCTGCGGCCAAATGCACAATGGTGTCAGCGCCGTGACAGAGCCCATCGACGAGCTCGGCATCGTTGATCGAGCCGTGCACAAAGCGCACGCGTGGGTCATCTAAGACTCGGGCCAAGTTTTCCTTGCGACCTGAATACGTCAGCGCATCGAGCAGCACAATTTCTTCAAAACCAAGCCGCTCTGCTTGAGCGAGCACGACCTCGGCGAACCGAGATCCAATGAAACCGGCAACACCGGTGATGACAATACGCACGGAAGTCCTTCTGGCAAGTTGGAGGGCCATTGACGGCCCTAACACTACACTTGCGCCCATGAAAGGCATTGTGCTTGCAGGCGGAAGTGGTACCCGGCTTTACCCGATTACGAAGGCTGTCTCGAAGCAACTGCTTCCTGTCTATGACAAGCCAATGATCTACTACCCACTGTCGACCCTGATGCTGGCCGGTATTCGCGACATTTTGCTCATCACCACACCACATGACCAGCCCAACTTCATGCGCCTGCTCGGCGACGGCTCGGACTTCGGTCTCAATTTGACCTACATCATCCAAGACCAGCCCAATGGTCTGGCTCAAGCCCTCATCTTGGGCGAAGAGTTCTTAGATGGTGACAAGTGTGCGCTCATCTTGGGTGACAACCTCTTCTATGGCGCTGGCCTTGGCCACCAATTGGCTCAGCACCACTCCATTGAAGGTGCGCTCATCTTTGCTTACCAAGTCGCCGACCCAACCGCTTACGGAGTGGTCGAGTTTGACGAGTCTGGCAATGTGCTTTCGATTGAAGAAAAGCCCAAGGAGCCAAAGTCGAACTTTGCGGTTCCTGGCATCTACTTCTATGACGAGCAAGCCTCGGCACTGGCGAAACAACTCACCCCAAGTGCTCGGGGCGAACTCGAGATCACCGCGCTCAACAATGCCTACTTAGAGCGTGGACGCTTGCGCGTTGACGTGCTTCCTCGCTCAACAGCTTGGCTTGACACGGGAACACACGACTCGTTGTTTGAAGCTGGCGGGCTCATCAAGGCACTACAAGACCGTCAAGGTCTCTCCATTGGCGACATTGCCCAAATCGGCCTTGACCAAGGGTGGCGCTAGGTCTAACGGCCAAGCAGGGTGGCTTTGGTCACTCGACGCCACTCGGAGATGACGAAGTCCCGAAGCACTTCCCCTTCAGTTCGGCCACACACAATGTGGTCAACGTCCAAGGTGAGATCGGCAAATCGCTGCAGGCGCAGCACGTCCCCGTGGTCGGCAAACTCCGGCAAGTAACACGAGAAGCTGAAACCAAGGCGCTCGAGTTCGAGTGTCGCCCAGGCACACGAAGGGCTCGTGGCCGGGAGATCAACAATGGTGAGCACGGTGCCCGCCACCACTTCAGTTTCCAGCTCGTCACGCAAGCGGTGAAGCAAGTCAGCACCAATGGTCGACACTTTCACTTCTGCCACCTTGGCGAGGGCCATATTGGCGGAGGTGAACTTGGTTGCTGACGCCTCGCTCGGTGCGAGTTCATGGCGAAGTGCTCGAGGAATCCCAAGTCGATTGGCAATTTGCTCAATATGCTCACCCAAGTGCTCGGGCACCGAGACTTCACGGTGTGTCACTTCCCCGGTCACGTTGTAGACCGACAACAAGGACTTGCGGCCACGGGTGTCACTGGCAAGGCCCTGCATCTGCGTCGAAGCGTCGACTTCTCCGAGCACGAGACCGACTTCTACTGCGCCACGGCGAAAGGCGGTGACTTGGCTTCCAGGGTGATTGGTCACGCAGTTGGCGTAGACGCCGAGAACGCTCAGTGACTTGGCCACCTCATTTCGCAGTTCGGCCATGCGTTCAGCCAAGTGGTGTCCACGAAATCTCGGATCGACAATCATGCGGCCAGCTTCAGGAACCGGATCACTGGCCCGCTCAAACACGAGTGCGCAGTGGCCAACGACCTCTTCACCAAGGACTGCCACGACCGAGTGCATGCGACCGGTATCGAGGAGTCGACGCACATGGCGGGCCTCATACATTGCTGGGTCTGGGTAGGTGTAGCCGTAGCAGCGGTAAATACAGCGAATGAGGCCAACGATGTCTCGGTGCTCAATGGAGCGAATCACTATGCCATCGGCTTCTTCATCGCTGGCATCAGGAGCATCTGGGCCAAGGATCTCGTCACCAATGGAGGCTCGGTGCTCACCAAGAGACACCTCAACTCGTGCATGATTACCAGCAGCTCCACTGAAGTGGACGTGGAGTTGATCAACAAAACCGAGCGCCAAGAGCCGACGAGACGGCAAGTGACGACTCTCCGCAGACGTCAACGGAAGTCGCTGGTCAACCACTTCGACCGTGATGGTCGAGCCATCGAAGCGAACGGAAATGTCGAGGTCACCATCGCCATCGACTTCTTCTCGAAGACGTGCCTCTCGACAGAGTTCTTCAACGACCACTTGAAGTCGAGTCGCACGCTCGGCGTCCAAACCATTACCCATAGAGCAGCCCCGAACTGCGGCCCCCACCGCTTCGAGCGGTGCTTGCTCGGTGATGGTCATGGTGAGTTCAGCTTCCACGGCAGTTTCCCCTTTGTGCCTGCCAGATCCTAGTGACCGCATTGACCGGGGAGGCAGGTGCAACCGGGCAGAATAGACAAATGAGCACCACCAACGACTTCGCTCCGCCGACGTCGCTTTCGTGGTCACGACGCGACTGGCGGCAAGTTTGGGCCATGACAACGGTCATTGGTCTTTTGCACCTGATTGGTTTCACCTTGCTCTTTCAGGCGTCGAGTTCAGCGAGTCACCGCACCACCATTGGTCTTGGCACTGGGCTGCTTGCGTACAGCCTCGGGATGCGCCACGCCTTTGATATTGATCACATTGCCGCCATTGATGGCACCACTCGCAAGCTGCTGCATGACGGAAAGCGCCCCTTGAGTGTCGGGTTTTTCTTTTCCCTTGGCCACTCGAGTGTGGTTGGCGCGCTCACCCTTGCCCTCGGACTTGGCGCACATGCACTTGGGCCATCACTGGCCGATGGTTCATCGTTTCGAAGTTGGATGACCACCATTGGAACCCTTGTCTCGGGGCTGTTCTTGCTGGCGATTGCCGCGATGAACGTGGTTGTCCTTCGGTCAATTCTGCGCAGTGCACGAACACTTCGAACTGGTGAGTCTTCAGTCGAAGCCTTTGAGGAAACCTTGCAACAACGGGGGTTCTTTGCTCGCCTCACTCAGCGATTCACGTCCTCCATCACTCGGCCGAGGCAGATGTTTGGCGTTGGACTCCTCTTTGGCCTCGGCTTTGACACCGCGAGCGAAGTGGGGCTCCTCGTCTTGGCTGGGGCTGTTGTTGTTGGCGGGTTACCCCTCGTCTCGGTGATGGCGCTTCCCATCCTCTTTGCCGCCGGCATGTCATTGTTTGACACCCTTGACGGCTGCTTCATGCACGTGGCCTATGCCTGGGCGCTTGCTCGACCAGCCCGGGCGATCTTCTACAACGTGGTCGTGACTGGACTCTCCATTTCCATCGCCGTCATTGTCGCCGTCATTGAACTGTCCAACTTGGCCGCACACCACCTCCATCTCCATGGCGCCCTGTGGGATACCCTCACATCGTTGTCGTCGAGCCAAACTGGCCTGATTGTCCTCGTATGTTTTGTGCTGCTTTTTGGTGGGGCACTTGCTGGATGGAAGCTCTTTAGTGTCGAGGATCGCCTGAGTGTTGTGAGCGACAGAGAAGTTGGCTGAGGCGGCGTAACCGGGTTTGCACCACCCGCTCCTGAACGGAGCGCCGGCCGACCAACAGTTTCCTGCCAACCAAGGGGAATTGAGTACTTCCGGCGTGGTTCTTTCGTTCACTCATCGTCGAAGTGGCACGGCCGACAAAGGTGAGATGTCGGCAAGGTGGCCAAGGGTAAAGGTGGGCAACCGCAAGGTTGAAGTTCGGGTGCCTCTTTTGGGGTCACGGCTCGCACCTCACACCGACAAGAGAGTAAAGCAGTCCCATGAAAGCGAAAAACCGGCCCTTTCGGGCCGGCTCTTTCGCACTTCAGATGGTGGCGGGGAGAGGATTTGAACCTCTGACCTTCGGGTTATGAGCCCGACGAGCTACCAGACTGCTCCACCCCGCGTTGGGACTCTGAGTATAGCACTTCAGGCTGGGGCTACTTTTTGCCCAAGGCCGCTAGCCCTTGGCAACGACTGTTTTGAGAAGCTCTTGGGCTTGGCTCACAAGGCTGCCGACTTGCGCCATTGCACTTTGGTAGGCAGCCAAGTCGCCTTGGCGAAGGGCTGCTTGAGCTGTGACGTAGGCGTCGTTGGCTTGAGCCAACAGACTCGTGACTTGGGCTGGAACTGGTTGCGCGCCATTGCCCGTTCCAATATCGGGAACTGGGGCGAGGAGCACCTTTGCCACTGCCTCTGACAAGCTCGTCTCAAAGCCCACTCGACCGTTCATCTCGGCAATGGTGTAGCGCAAGAGCGGAATGTTGTTGGCCGAGGTGACGTAGACGGGGCGGATGTAGAGGATCGAGTCCCCAACGGGAATCATGAGCAGGTTTGACAACAACACCTGCGAGCCTTTTTGGTCAAGCAAGGTGAAGGCTTGACTCACCGAGGGCTTGGTCAACATGGTGTTTGACGCCTGGTCGGGACCGTAAACGTTGACGTTCTTTGGCGTCACGTAGAGGTGCATCGAGCCGTAGTCCTTCCCTGGATCAGAATTCACCATCAAGAATCCCGTCAGGTTCGATGACTTGTTGTCCGCCGATGACGGCACAAAGGCTTCCGTTGCCATGAAGTGCTGTTCAGCTGAGTTTGGCAGTGACTGCACTTGATACAGCGGCGCCATGCGGTCGACTTCGCCATTCATGGTGATCGCAGCAGCTCGGTTATTGACGACGAGTGAGTAAGAACCAACCCCTGGAGTTGGGCTCAGGTTCCAACTGTCTTGGCCGTTGTAAAAGGCCGAAGCAGTGGCGATGTGGTAGCGACCAAGGACTGCTGCTTGGACGGAGAACAGGTCATTTGGATAGCGAATGTGAGCCAACAACTCCGGCGACATTGCACTCGATGGGGTGAACATCTTCGGAAATGCTGCTTCGTAGACCTTGAGCAGCGGGTCTTCTGGCTGCCAAGCGAAGTAGGTCATCTTGCCTGAATAGGCATCGACCGTGATCTTGACCGAGTTGCGGACGTAGTTGAATCCACTTTGGAGGTTTGATCCGGTTGGGATGATGAAGTTCCGAGATGCTGCGTCTTGGGCATAGGGATACTTTGATGAGGTGGTGTAGCCATCAAGCATCCACGTCACTCGCCCACCAATGATGGCTGCGTAGGGCTGCGAATCAATCGTGAGAAATGGAGCGGCTTTCTCCGCCATCTCAACGGGATTGCGAACAAAGATCACCCGCGACTTGGGCGTGATTTGCCCTGAGATGAGGAAGTTCCAATCACCGAGGCGAACCGCGAGAGCAGCACGGCTTGCCAGTGATCCAATGGGCACGCCGCCGTTGCCGCCATAGTGCTGCGGGCTCTGCTTGCCACCGGGCAAGGTGTAGGAAAGTTCAGCTTGTTTGGTGTTGCCAACGACATAACCAGATTGACCTTCTTGGAAGTAGATCTCGGGCTGGGTCACCGTTGGGTAGCCCTTCGACGAAGTCGACGGGACATCTGAGACACCAAAGATCGGCTGACCGTCGGGCTTTGCTGCATTTGAAGCGGCCAAGACTGCGCCATTTCCGTGCGTGTAGACGAGGTGGGTGTTGACCCACGTGGGGTTGGAGAGGTCAGGGCTGAGACCCCGGACGCCAACATCCATTGGGGTCAGTGCGCTTCCAATGGTGTAGCGGTCGAGTCCAATGGAACTAAAGGCATAGAACGATCGAAGCGACTGGGTGTTTTGGAAGGTCTTCAAGGTGATGCCAGGGTCTGGATCCCAGAGGCGAGTATTGGCAAGTGAAGGCGTCGAGGCTGCAACTGCTGATGGCGTTGGTTTCCCCGAACCAGCGAAGCGCTCAGGGGTGATGCCATTTAATGCATATGCAGCCCTCGTGGCATTCAGGTTGCGCTCGATATAGGGCTTCTCAAGTCCTTGGTTGGGCGTGACTTTGATGGCCTGGAGAACGGCTGGATACGCCACGCCGACGACGATGGCGACGAGCGCCCACAGACCTGCAGCGATCACCGGGAGAGCCCAGCCTTTTTGGCGGATGTTGATGAGCAAGATCACTGCGGCACCAATGGAGACAAGCAGGAGTAAGTGCATGGCTGGAATACGAGCGTGCACATCGGTGTAGCCAGCACCCTCGACGTAGCCACCTTGCTTTGAGAGCAAGGTCATGGGCTGAAGGACGTAACCAACTGCTTTACCAATGGCAATGAGGGCAAGCAGAACAGAGAGGTGGACCTTGACGGGTTGGCGAACTCGACCGTGGTCAGCTCGAGCCGAGATGCCGCCAACGAGGTAGTAGTACCCAGCGACAACGACGGCAATGATGGCCACACTCATTACCCACCAGTGCACGAGGAACTCGTAGAACGGCAAATCGAACAGGTAATACGAAACGTCACGCTTGAACATTGGGTCGAGTTGGCCGGTGGGCGTTCCATGGATAAAGCCGAGATACACCGACCACTGCGAGATTGTTCCAATTCCAGCGAAGCCGCCGAAGATCAGGGCAACGAGAGCAAAGATTCGGGTGGACTTCGGCTGCACAACGTGCTGCAAGTGGCGAAGACCCTCGTCGTCGGGAACAAAGCCCCGTCGCCGTGCGATGGCATCGGCCAAATAGAGGTTCAGCAGCAGCCCAATAAAAAACACCACACCAAAGGAGAAGAACAGTCCTGCCTTCACTCGAAGCAGTGACCACCACACATCGCCGAAGTTCGAACTTGCGAACCACATTTGGTCCGTCCAAATGGTGGCAATGGTCCGAAGCGACCCAATAGCAATGAGCACCACAACGCCAGCAACAATGAACCAGCCCCGCCGACCAAATCGCAAGGTCGGTGGCGCAGTCGGGATTTCAGTGGGATTGGTCACAGGCTGAGCCTAGAACCTCATCACCTCAAGTGTTTGCTGTCACCAGCGCACACCGACATCCTGCGTGCACTGGTGGGTGGCGGTGGCCCGAAGGGAATTCTGTGGAGGCGAATCGAGGACCTGCTGCACTGTTTGCCACGCACTCTGCACAGCCCTGATCTGGTGCCGAAACAATCCAGCGCACCTTGTTCGAGGTCAGGGCAACTTGACCAGAAGCAAACGCACTCAAGGCAACATCTGCCACCAGGCCGTCTACTCGAGCCCCACGCCATTCTTTGAACGCAGCCGACAGCGATTCTGGGCTGAGTTCGTTTCCAGCATCGGCGAGGTGGCGTCGCAGCAGGGTCACAATCGTTGCCGCCATGTGCTCTGCCAGGCGCTGCATGAGCGCAGGGTCTGGCGTGACCGTTGAGGTGCCGGGATGGGCGGCGAATTGGGCACCCGCCTTTGCGGTTGCGAGGAGCACTTCGAGAGTTTGTCCAACATAAAGCGCCCGCTCATCTGCCTCAGCCCCGGTGATCACGTCAACGGTTGCTTTGCCCGAACGAAGACGCTCAAGCATGGCATTTTGGTCATCTTGAAGCGCACGCTTTACTCGCTTCGTCAGCGACGCAACACTTTCAGCCACTGCCGCATCTCGGGCTGCAATGAGGCGCGAGGTGTCTCGTGCTGGAACAACGGGAACCTCTTCAGTCGGCAACTCGACAACGGCACGGGAGGTGGATTCTTGAGCAGAAGCAACAGATGATTGCGCTGCGTGTGCTTTTTCTGCCTCAGCCTCTTGTTCACTGCTCACCGAAGCACGAATCTTGGCGAACAGTTCATCAACAAGAGGACCTGGGTCATCGGTTTCATCACCAGCAATGATGGCAAGTTCATCATCGCTCAGACCTTCGAGTGTTGGCTGACGACGAGCAACTTCCATTGCGGCAAGGCGAGCATCTTCGTCAGAGTGCGAGAGTTCATCAGTGATGCGGTCAACCGCAGTTCGCACCCCCACTACTGCTGAGGCAAGTTCATCTCTTGCCGCGCGGAGTTGCTCAATTTGCACGTGCATCCGGCGACGGCGACGGTCCATGTCTTCAAGAACCCGACGACGAGCCTCTTGGGCTTGTTCCACCATGGCCCGGCCTTGTTCGCGGGCATGTGCGACAAGTGTCTCGCCATCGTTGCGGGCCGATTGCAAGAGTTGCTCGGCATCAACGCGAGATGTTTGTTCAAGTGAACTCGCCAGCAGTTCTGCTTCAGCGATGCGCGCACCAATGGTTGACTCTGATTGGACGTCAAGTTCAGCTGCTTGCAGTTGGGCTTGACGAAGTTGTTGGCCTGCGGCTTGCTCAGCACGCTCGGTGATGCGAGCAGCCTCTTCATGAGCGTTGCGGAGCACCCGAGCACTTGATTGACCAAGGGCGGCAGTCAAGGTTGATTCGTCAAGAACAGGGTTCTTGGCCCGTTCTTCGGCTTCAGCAATTTGGCGACGCAAATCGTGTTCTCTGGCTTCAACCGATTGCAGTTCTTTCGCAATCAACTCAAGAAATGATCGGACTTCGGCTGGATCGAATCCTCGTCGCACCACACCAAAGGAATGTCGAACGACATCAGATGCGCTCAGCCGGGCAGAAGAGATCGTGGCGCGTTCATCAGTCATAGTGACAGCCTACGACTGTCGCACCCTTCTTGCCCTGTCATTTTGAGGGTTGATTACGCCGATTTCAGTGCGGCAATGGCTTCTGCGAGAGAGCGCACTCCAACAACATGCACACTCGAGGGAGCAGTTGATCGAGCAGCTTCGACCTCTGACTTTGGGACAAAGAACCACGTGAAGTTAGCCCTGCCAACGGCTATGGCCTTCTCCGGGACCCCTCCAACATCGCCAATTGCGCCATCTTGGTCAATGGTGCCCGATGCCGCGACCGAACGACCACCCAAGAGTCGACCATTCAGCAGTTGATTGGTGAGAGAAAGCGCCATGGCAAACCCGGCTGAGGGCCCACCAATTGCTGTGGTGTCAATCGACACCGCAGGGATGGTGTGTTCCAAGTGGGCCGGGTTGACCGAGGTAATGCCAAATCTCGTCGTTGGCGCACTTGCACAGGGGCCTGCCTGATAGGTCACCAACGACTCTTCGTGGCCAACAGGCTTGAGCGTTACCGAAGTCGGCGGGCTGAAGCGCAGCGCTCCTGTTGCTTGATTGAGGTGTCCACGTCGAACAGTTGCCACCATTGTGTTCGTTCCACCGAGAACAGTGGCAAGATCGCAGCTGGTGCGGAGTTCTCGGCCATTGACTGCTTCGAGAAAATCTCCGAGGTGCAGTGATGACTTTGGTGTGGCGTCGTAGACAAGCAAGCCGGTGGTGATAGCTGAAATGGGTTGATCCGCTGCTCGAAAGGCGGCAATGACGGCGTCGTGTTTGGCTTGATCCATTGTCAGAAACGACTGGGAAAAGTACTTCTTGAGGCCGCTGTTTCCAGTGAATCCGAATGCTGAACCCGGGAAATGTCTCGGGCCGCCAGTGAGTTCAGCAATGAATCGTGACAGCGCAGTCATCTGCGAAATGTTGACGTCAACCATGGCCACTTGGCCGCGAATCTTGGGTTGTGGTGGGGTGAAGGTCATCCGAGGGCCAACTGGCGTTGCCGAGCCTGGTGTTAACGCATAGGTGTCAACGTGAACCGCTGCAGCAATGCTCACGGCAGCGATGAGCACTGCCGAGACTCCGAGGAGTCGCACGATTCGCCCGCGTGGCGGTCGTTGACCGGCGATACTTAACCCCATGGTCGACCACCTTCCCAAAAAACTCGGCCAAAGCGCACCGAAGCAACGTCGGCCGAAGCCTACGGCTCGTGAACGCGTCATCGCTGCAGGATTCGGTGGAGACCTCGCTTCAGTTGCTCGTGAAGCCAACCATGAAGACCCAGTTGTGCGCGTTGCCGTGCTCAATGCACTCGCTCGCCTTCATGAAGTGAGCGTTGCCACCGTTGTGGCCGCCCTCAAGGATCCTGATGCGCGAGTGCGTCGCCGAGCACTTGAACTTTCGAGCACCGTTACTGGTCGTGGGGTGAAGTCCACGCTCATTTCGGCATTGCTGACTTCCCTAGACGATGATGATCCACTCGTGGTCGACAGCGCCTGCTGGGCCATTGGAGAACGCCAGAGCAAAGAAGCACTCGAGCGATTGTGCGACCTTGCCCGCAACCACAGTGACCCGAGGTGCCGTGAAGCCGCAGTCGCTGCACTCGGTGCCATTGGAAACGACGCAGGCCGCTCCACCATCATTTCGTGCCTCGATGACAAGCCCAACATCCGGCGACGAGTTGTCGTGGCCCTCGCGAGTTTCGAGGGCGATGACGTTGACGCGGCGCTCAACCGTTGTCGAGTGGACCACGACTGGCAAGTCCGTCAAGCAGTCGAAATGCTTGAGCGAACGAGCCCGTTGGTCTAAACCTCAGTGAACAGGTCTTCGAGCCGTGCGTCGAGATCAAGGCAGCGCTGTAGTCCGCTCACGGCAATGACTGCTGGGTCTTCATGGAGGTGAACGGGAACGGCAGTTGCCGTTTCCAAGGTGTGGGCGAACCCATGGAGCAGCGATCCACCCCCAACGAGGTGAATGCCGTGGAAGATGATGTCTTGAGCGACTTCAGGAGGCGCTTCACTCAAACACTGCACCACGGTGCTGACAATTTGGCGAACAAACTCGTCAACCGTTGGGCGAAGTTCGCCGGCCGTGATCGTGACGGTGGTGGGAAGTCCTTGATCAATGGTGCGTCCAGCAAGTTCAACCGTCACCTCGTCGCCCCCGGGCAACAAGGTGACGAGTTGTGCTTTCACTGCACCGGCAACAACTCGGGAAATCACCACGCCTTTCGTCACTCGCAGATAGGTGGCAATGGCGTCGTCGAGGTCAACGCCACCGAGGCGAATCCCGCGCGAAGAAACAATGCCACCCATAGATAACACGGCAACTTCGGACTTGCCTGCACCTAAGTCGCACACCATGGAACCCGTTGGCTGATCGAGCGGCAAGGAGAGCTCAACTGCTGCGGCAACGGACTGATCAAGCAGCCGCACTCGAGCAGCACCAGCTTCAGAAGCCGCCTTGCCGAGTGCTCGGCGCTCAATATTTGTTGCAGTTCGTGGAACGGACAGTAAGACTTTTGGACGCCCAAATCGGCTGCCACCAGCAACGCGCAATAAGAAACGCAACAGGCGCACTGCGGTGTCATAGTCGGCAATAGAGCCTTGGACAAGGGGCCACACCGCTCTCACTGGTTTGGTGGTGCTGCCGATCATTGCTTCAGCAGCAGCACCAATTTGGACGGCACTTTTGGTTCTGCCGTCAATGGCGACAACTGATGCCTGGTCAACCACAATGCCGCCGCCACGGGTTGCCACACGGCAACGAGACGTTCCGAGATCAATCGCCAAGTCATAGGCCACCTCGCCATGGTAGGACGCTTCCCGTGACCTGACTGCGAAAGGTGCCGCGGCGTAGGCTGAAAGTCTTGGACGACTTCGCAGACAACGCTTCAGACCACGAGTCTGACGGCAGCGACGCCGAAACAGATGGAACCCGAAACAGCAGGTCAACAGAGCATTCCGAAGGCCAGCAACCTCTCGGCGAACCACGACCATGGGTGCATCCATCGGAGTTTCGGCGCTTCGTTGACCTTCACGCGCCGAAACCGCCGTTGTTGCTGACCTCAGCCGAGCAAGTCCGACGAAGTGCGATTGCCATGGCAGCAATGGGATTTCTCTTGGCAGGACTCTTGCTCTTGACTGGTGGGAGTCACCCGTCAAACGTGCAAACGGTGCAACTCACCTTCACGCCGCACCCATCGCTGCTGCTGCACTTTGCCAGCAGCAGAGCCGCGGCTGGCGGCAGAGGTGCACAAGTCACGAGCTATTTCGCCAATGAAGCAAACGGCTCAATGTTCAAAATTGGTGACGTCATTGTTGGCTGCGATCATGCCCGAGTCGTCAATGCTGCAGCGCTCACCAAATGCCTTCATCGACACGGAATTGACGAACAAGTTGAGTTTGAACTTGTTCGAAAAGAACAGATCCGTCACGTCAAAGTGCAACTTGAAAGTGGCCCGTAGGATGAATCCATGACAACTGGCGGGAACGACGAAGCACTTCCGGGTATGTTCGGCGACCTCATGAAGATGCTGCAATCTCAGGGTTCTTCCACGATGTGGAAAGACTCGGCCATGACCCTGGCACAGAGCATCATGAATGGTGCAGCGACGCCAGGAGCGGTGCAACCCGTCACCAGAATTTCTCTAGAAGAGCTTGCCCCGCTTGTTGCTCTCCGGTTGCACGACGTGTCGAGCGGCACCCTTGGCGACGTTGTGGCACCGAAACTCGAGGTTCTTGATCGGACGCAATTCGCCAAGTTCATGCTTGATCAGTGGACGCCAAGACTTGAAACCCTGTTGGCGGCAAGCAGTGCCACGGCCCCACTCGATGGACTTGACGGTGCCGTACCAAAAGAGCTGGAGGTCTTCATGGCCCAAATGCTCGGCGCAATGGCGCCAGTGCTCATTGGATTACAAGTCGGGTCTTCGTGTGGGCACTTGGCAACCGAAGCCTTTGGCCCTCACGATGTGCCACTTCCTGTTGGCGACCAACTGGGTCTCGTCATTGTTGGAGCCAATGTTGATGACTTTGCCGCATCGTGGTCCATTGAACCTTCTGCAGCGCAGATTTTGGCACTCAGCCATGAGTTGATCGCTCAACAAGTTTTTCAAACTCCACACATCGCCGATCGCCTCAACGATCTCCTGGCGTCAGCACTCTTAGAAGCCAATGCAGCCAAGGGATCGCTGTTTGAACAGCTTGGCGCTGGTGGCAGTCCGCTCGATCTCCAGGCAATGCTGGTTGATCCAGAATCACTCCTTGATCGACTGTCAACGAGTGAACACCAGTGGGTGTCTGAACAACTGTCATCGCTCGTTGCCGCCCTTGAAGCACTGGTCTTGCGGTTCACCCTTGAAGTGGCGTCCTCCATGCTTGGTCCAAATACTCCGGCCATTGAAGCCTTCCGACGCTCGAAGACGAGCTACGGCAAAGGAATTGAGTCGGTGTGTGGACTCTTTGGTATTGAGCGAACGCTGACGAGTCGTGAGCGAGGGGCTGCCTTTATTGGTGGCGTTGAGCAGCGCAGCGGTCTCAGCGCGCTGACGACAGTGGTGAGCCGCACGGACGGCTTGCCAACGCCGGCAGAAGTTGATGCTCCAGGACTTTGGCTTGAGCGGTTGAGTCTGTCAACTCAAGACTGACGCTCGAGGCTTATTCAGTTTCTTCGAAGCCCAAGTCCCACTCAAGGGCAAAGTTCTCACGCTCAGCGTCGCGCACGACGCGCTCGCGGTTGCGACGGAACTGTGGGTCATGGGGAGGAAGAAGGACGAGCCGTGCATTCACCCGGTCTTTGAACGCGTCAATGGCAACTGGGTCGCCATAGTCAGACTGGATATCCCAGTGGGGTGCAACTGGGCCGAGGTAAACAACGCGAACGTGGCCAACAGGAGGGGCAACTTCAGTTGCCGATGCTGCGTTGGTGTAGGTCTCGTCTGCCATGTCGCTCTCCTCAAACACTGCGTTCAACCCCAAGCGTACTCCGGAGACCGCCAACAACTGTGCCGACACGGAATTCGTCTCCTCACCTCACGGTGGTCACGCTGTGTTCATTGGGCTTGTGCAGCATTGAACAAACGTTCAGCGAACTCACAGTATTCACTACATTCCCTATTGACTTTGTAGGAATAAGAGCGCAAGTTGACGTTGAAGAGAGGGGGTCCGAAATGGACACGACATGGATGAGCGAAGGAAAGTGCAGAGAAGTCGATCCCGAGGTCTTTTTCCCGAGCGATGGCGTGGGGGTCATCAAAGCTCGAAAGATCTGCGCCCAGTGCAGCGTGAGCGCCCAATGTCTTGAGTACGCCCTCGCCAACCAGGTCGAACATGGCGTGTGGGGTGGAACTTCAGAGCGTGAGCGTCGTCGTCTCCAGCGCACTCGTCGAGGGAGTTCACTTGCTGTGGCCGAGCCTGCCTACTAGGCAGCAAACACCACTACTCAGTCGATGCCCACCGGCGCAGGCCCCTTGTGGCCTGCGCCGGTGGCGCGTGGGAGAATAAGGCGTGCTTCAAAGCGCCATCAATGTGAGTGAAGGGTCGAAGGATTCGGTTCTCCGTCGGCTTGACGGCGTGGTGCGCAGCACCCTCGTCGACCGACACAGCGACCCCAGCCACAACCGCTCCGTGTTCACCTTGCTCGGCGACGACGATGAGGTTGAACAGGATGCTTGTCGCCTGAGTGAAGCAGCACTTGAGATGATCGACCTCACCAAACATCGAGGGGTGCATCCACGATTTGGCGTTGTTGACGTTGTGCCCTTTGTGCCGTTCATTGAAGATCGAACGAGAGCAACGCCGGTTGATTTCTCCGCCGCCCACGAGGCGGCTGCTCATTACCGAGCATTCGCCAAAACTCTTGGTCTGGCAACTGCCCCCTATGGCCTTGGCCAGTGCACGCTCCCTGAACTTCGGAAGCGTCTTGCGACTTCAGATATTTCTGGCGCCGAGTCTGGCCAGGTGGACCCGGCTCAGGGCATCACAGCCGTTGGAGTTCGCGATGTACTCGTGGCTTGGAACATGTGGGTTGACGGAGTTGACCTGAAACAACTCCAAGCTGTGGCGAAGGCACTTCGGTCTCGCTCACTGCGCACGCTTGCGCTCAATCTTGCCGGTGGGCGATTGCAACTCAGTTGCAATGTGGTGCTCCCGTTTGAAATTTCCTTGACCGACATTGTTCAAGCAGCAGGCGAATACTTGAGGGGCGAAGGGAAGATAACAGGAGCCGAACTCGTTGGCCTTGTACCAATTGATTTGCTCAACCGGTCGCCAAAACAAGATTGGGAATTCTTAGGACTCTCGGAAACTCGAAGTCTTGAGTGGCAGGTTCACCACCACAAACCGCTTTGAAACCCTAAGAGGCACTCACCGCAATCGTTCGTCGCTCGAGGGCTCGGGCACGACGGAGACGTCGACGCTCCCGCTCACTCATGCCACCCCAGATGCCGAACTTCTCGCCATTGGCCAAGGCATATTCCAGGCAGTCGTTTTGGACCACACAACCACGGCAGACCTCTTTGGCCTCTTTGGTGGATGCGCCACGCTCAGGGAAGAACAGGTCAGGGTCAACACCCATGCAGTTCGCTTGGGTCTGCCAGCCTTGGTCCTGTTTGCCGTCAAGCAACAAGTTCACGTCCATGTCGTCCCCCCTTAGTCGCCACTGCTTCATGGCATTGGTGTAATTACACCAATGTCATTCTCCCCTACCGAGCGGAGTTTCGCAAGTGGAGCCTGAAAAATGCTCGGGTCTTGGCTCTAGCCGGCAGGTCGGAGGAGTCGTCGCTGTTTGATGAAGTCGACCAGGGCATAGCCGCCAATTTCGTCATTGGTCGTGTAGAAGGTGCGGCCGCCGTTGACTTTCGCGATTTGTTCCACGAAGGGATACTGCGTGCGCTCCAAGTCAAGGGCGAACGTATTGATCGTGATGCCTGCCCTTGTGCAGCGGTAAACCTCAGCCATTGTGAGCTGCAAGGTGATGGGCAGTGGCGGGTAGTTGAACAACGGAAATCCCGACTGGGGGTCAATATGGGCCGTTGGTTCACCATCGGTCACCACAATGATCTGCTTGGTTCCCCGTTCACGAGCGAGCATCTTGCGAGCAAGCATGAGCGCATGCTGCAAGTTGGTCCCGTAGATGTAGTCCCACATGAGCGTTGGAATCTCTTCGGCCTTGACCTCATGAGCGATTTCTGAAAAACCAACAATGCCGAGATAATCCCGAGGGAACTTCATCGCAACGAGGCTTTGGAGTGCCATGGCGAGCTTCTTCGCCGGCACGAAGTTATTTCGCATTGGCATCGACATCGACAAGTCGAGACACAGCACCGTGGCCGACCTGGTCAGGGCTTCATTTTCAACCACTTCAAAATCATCAGGGTGCAGCTTTACCGGCACGCCGTTGCCATTGCGCCGCACGGCATTGTGCACGGTCTTTGAGAGATCCAAGTTGAGCGGGTCACCAAACTCATATGGCTTCGTCGTCTCTTCGCGGTCGTGGCCTTGGCCAATGCGGGTTGACGCATGGTCACCAATGTCTCTGGATCGCACTTGATCAAAAAGGTCCTGGAGTGCTTGGCGGCCGAGTTTGCGGATTCCCGCAGCGGTCAGTTCAACCTTGCCACCCTCGTTCTTTAAGATCCCAGCGTCTTCCATCTTCTTGGCCAACTTCGACAACTGTTCCAAGTGACGAGCCGCATCGTCTGACAAATTGCGACGGACCTGGTCAAGATCAATCTCGCTCAACATGTTGGGGGTAATGCGTCCCTCCAGCATGTCCTCTAGGCGCTCAAGCTGGTTGAGCTGCGAGGCGACATCGGTCGCTTCAGATGCTGACATGCCACCCATGCCACCCATTTGGTAGCGGCGAGACCAGCCTGCGTCAGGAAAGGCTTGCTCTAAGTTTCGACTCAAGCGGTCCATCTGCCACTGCAGATCTGGGTCACCCATCACCGAGTTCATGAGATTCGACAGATGCGCACGCTGCTCGGGGCTCATTGAGTTCCACATGGCTTGAGCTGCGGCCATTCGCTCTGCCATCTGCTCTAAGAGATCGTCCAGATTCTCTGCATCAGGGAAGAGCTCACCGTATTCATCCATGAAGTTCTTGAATGCTTCTTCGGTGTCTTCACCTCGTGCTCGTTGGTCGAGGAGATCATTGAGTGCTGCCATTGCGTTGCGCATGCGAGCAACTGCTTCGGCATCCATGTCGCCAAGAGCATCGCTCATGCCTTCGAAATAGGTATCAGTGAACTCTTTTCGGAGTTCTTCCACCATCTCCTCGAACGCTTCACGGGCCTCGCTTGACACAAAGTCGTAGTGCTGCATGGACTGAACTTTTCCCGTCACGTCACTCGGCATGAGGTCCAAGGCAATGCGGCGCTCAGCGGTTACTTCACTGGTGACCTCTTGGCGACGCTCGTCGCCAGAAGCCGCTGCTTCTTCATCGAGTTCATCAATGCCAGCTCGCTCCATTGCTTCAATCTCGGCCAAGCGACTGGCGTATTCAGCGAATTGCTCATCAGCATCGCCCATGGTTTCGAGCTCGTACTTGCGCTCGCGCAACTCTTCCAAGATGTCGCGAAGGCCTCGGACTTGTTCGCCGTCTTCAGTTTCGAAACCTTGACGCAAGAGTCGCTCAAGAGCAGCCTCGATGTCGCCAGTTGCCAAGTAGTCGTCCGTCAGGGCTTCAAGCAGTCCGTCGGCATCGACTTCGGTGAACTCTTGTGAGCCGTCCCAGCGGCTGTAGTCATACTCGGCGCCCATGGTTTACTTCCGCCGCTGTCGATAAAGGGCTCTGGCTCCAGCGGCGTCTTTGTTGAGACGTTTTGTGAGGTGGAGACCTTCGAGTAAGAACTCAAGCGCTGCTGCCATCTCTTCAGGAGTTGCGTCAGCCCCAGCGATTGCTCGTGTTGGTGGCTCAAACGCAGGCAGGTCGGCAAGTACCGACAAGTACGCCTCAGCGGCTAGGTCGTCGCCGGCGTGGATCACAACGTCTTCAGTAATGGAGTCAACGAGCTCGGAGGCTTCTTCGAGCACCACCCGTCGACGGAACACCTGCAAGGTCGCCATAGCTGCAAGCTGGGCAACCAACTCATCTTCCCGACCATCTTCGAGGGCTTCGATTTCGATCTTGCCCTGGGTTGAGGGCACCATTGCAGCCAGATCAGAGAT
>CANGPX010000011.1 GCA_947456095.1 Acidimicrobiaceae bacterium | reverse complement strand
GTTGGCAACTGCGGCTGGTGACGGCATTGTGATGCCCATTGATGGCGAAGGATCTTTTGCTTCAGCACCACAAGACCCCATGGCATTTCCTGGGGTGAAGACCACGCCGGCAAGGGCCACCTTTGGTGAAGATGCCGCAGTACCTGCCGCGCGCAGTGCCGTTGGCGCCAACAGTTCGCTGCTCCAAGAAATTGACCTTGAGGTCGCAGCACCTGCTCCGGATGGGTATGCCCTTCGCCTGGTCGCGTCAACCACCTTGTTTGATGGCACCCCACTGGTCCTCAACGCACCGTCGCTTGCTGGACTCATTCCTGCAGCGGTTGCTGCGGTCAATCCTTCAGACCTTGACCGGTTGGGTCTCCATGCTGGAGACATTGTCCGGTTGAAGTCCGCCAGCGGACAACTTGAGTTGCCAGCAGTGCCCGACCTCGCAGTTGCTCGGGGGACCGTGGTCGTTGCCTCACGGACAAAGACTCAACTCAACGAAGCTGTGGCAAATGCTGTTGCGACCTTGGTCGATGCCACAGCACTCGTCACCGACGTCCGGATGGAGTCACGATGAACGGCATTCTCGCTGCTGATCACTTATTTGACCAAGGCTTGACTTTGGCTGTCTTCATCATTGTGGTGGTGAAGGTGGTCGTAGCATTCGCCGTGCTCATGGGTGCAGTCACACTCATGATTTGGTTTGAGCGCAAAGCAATCTCTGACATGCAGAGCCGCATTGGACCAAACCGAGTTGGCCCATGGGGACTCCTTCAGACGCTTGCCGACGGTATCAAGTTGTTCTTCAAAGAAGACTTGATTCCGGCCGAATCGGACCGCTTCGTCTTCAAGTTGGCGCCGTATTTGGTCGTGGTTCCAGCATTTTTGATCTTCGCCGTGATCCCCGTTGGTGGAACCGTCACCATTGCGCATCACACCTTTGATCTCCAAGTGGCAGACCCGCCAATGGGCATCTTGCTGGTGCTGGCCTGTTCGGGGATTGCGGTCTACGGCATCATGCTCGCTGGTTGGGCCTCGGGTTCGAAATATCCACTCATGAGTTCAGTTCGAGCCTCGGCCCAGATGGTGTCGTATGAGGCTGCGCTTGGCATGAACGTGGTCACCGTGTTGCTCGTGTGCAACTCGCTGTCAACCCGTGCGATTGTTGACGCGCAAGGCGGCTCTTTCTTCCACTGGAACCTCATCAAGACTGGACTTGTTCCCTTTGTCTTGTTCTTGATTGCCGCCACAGCCGAACTCAACCGTCCTCCCTTTGACGTGGTTGAAGCAGACTCCGAGCTTGTTGGTGGATTCAACACCGAGTACTCCTCGATTCGCTTCGCCTTGTTCTACTTGGCTGAATTCATGAACACCATCACGATGTCTGCGGTCATGGTGACCTTGTTCTTTGGTGGCCCAGCAGGTCCAGTTCCAAATATCCCTCACATCAAGTGGATCTTCCCGATTTTGTGGTTCACCCTCAAGGTTGTGGCGTTTTGTTACATGTACATCTGGTTTAGAGCCGCTCTTCCTCGCATGCGCTACGACCAATTGATGGACCTTGGGTGGAAGAAGCTCATCCCTGCCTCGCTTGCGTGGATGCTGCTCGTTGCCGCAGCCCTCACCTCTTGGCGTTGGGCACTTGTGGTCTTGGCCGGAGTGTTCATTGGCTGGATTGCGCTGACCCAAGCATTTGAAATTGGCGCTGATCGCGAATTGAGTGACTCCTCGGTGTTGCCGTCAATTGGTCAACGCCCGCTACCAGGTCGTGTCCTTCGACAGATGACTGACGGAGATGGTGATGTTGGCTCTCCCGTTCGTGACGAGGCGAGCGATGAAGAGGTGGAGGCCTGATGGGATTCTTATCCGATCTCCGCGAAGATCTCTCGTTCTTCGGCGGATTTAAACTGACCATTCAGCACCTGACTCGTCCTCGAGTCACCTTCCAGTACCCAGAAGAAAAGAAGCCGAAACAGCCTCGTCAACACGGACGCCATGTGCTCAACCGTTATGAAGACGGCATGGAGAAGTGCATTGGTTGCGAGTTGTGCGCCGGTGTGTGTCCAGCGAATTGCATCTATGTCCGTGGGCTCGATAACCCACCAGACCACCCGGTTTCCCCTGGCGAGCGCTACGGCTTTGTCTATGAGATCAACTACTTGCGCTGCATCAACTGCATGTTGTGCGTTGAAGCATGCCCAACCGAGGCAATCACGGACTCAAAGATGTTTGAGTTCTCCTTCACGAACCGCGCTGACGCGATCTACACAAAGACTGAACTCGTCGTTGATGACGAGGGCCGTCCTCAAAAGATGCCGTGGGAAGACTGGCGCGAGGGTGATGACCTGATGACCTCAGGCTGGATGCGTGCGACTGCCCCTGCAGGCAACGCTGCTTATGAAGGCGTGACCCAGTGGTCTGGTGAGCTTGGCTACGGCGTTCGTCAAGGCGAAGGCGGCCAATCAGAAAATCGTGATGACACGGTGACTGGTTCCAAACTGCTTCGCGACCTTCTGCCTGGTCACTTGCTCAAAGAAGATATTGACCCGGTCCACCTCGGCGTCCAAGGTCGCGTTACTCGGGCGAAGAAGCAAGGTGAGTTCAACAAGGTTCGCTTAGAGCAAGCCCGTGATCGTCTGGTGGCAAAGCGCGCCCAGTGGAAGATTGACAAGGAAAATCGAAAGGCGGCGAAGTGAACCTGCTCGCAGCCGTAACCATTCCTGATGTGGCGATTTTTGTGTTGTCAGCAGCGCTCTCGCTCGCAGGTGCGGTCGGGATTTTGGTGGTGAAGAATCCAGTGCACGCAGCGCTCAGTTTGGTGATGACCTTGTTTGGTATTGCCGTGGCGTTCATTGAACTGCAAGCCGACTTCTTGGCCGCGGTCCAGATCATTGTTTATGCCGGTGCCATTGTGGTGCTGTTTTTGTTCGTGATCATGTTCTTGGGCGTAGACAAGCGTGAAGACCTCTCCGTTGAGCCAATTGTCGGTCAGCGACCAACAGCTGCGGTGCTCGTGCTTGGACTGATGGCGTCGATTATTGCCCTTGGCTTCATTGGCCACTTCGAAGTCGGCCCACAGGCCCAAACAGCCGAACTCACTGGTGCTGCGGGCAATGTTGCCGACCTTGGTCGTGCCGTGTTTACGACGTATCTGTTTGCGTTTGAAGCAACCGCAGGATTGTTGGTGATTGCCGTGATTGGTGCAGTCGTGCTTGCTCGCAAGCCCGATGCGCCAAAGGCTGCAGCGCTTGTTGAAGAGGGTGGGCAATGAGTATCCCGTTGTCATGGTTCATTGTGCTTGCCGTCGTGCTGTTTGGTATTGGTGCGTTTGGTGTGCTCGTTCGCCGCAATGTCCTCATCATGTTCATGTGTGTTGAGTTGATGTTGAACGCAGCCAACCTCGCACTCGTGGCCTTTTCCCGTTCGCTGCACGATGTTGGTGGCGAAGCAACCGTATTTTTCGTTCTCGTCGTCGCGGCAGCTGAGGTCGTAGTTGGACTTGGCATCGTCGTTGCGATCTTCCGGCGTCGCCAAAGTGCGATTGCTGACGACCTCGCAGAGATGGGCGGCTGACATGACGCACCTCATTCCACTGATTGTGGCAATCCCGCTGCTGAGCGGACTGCTCCTCATGGCGAGCGGCAAGACCCTTGGTGAGCCAATTGCTGGATGGATCGCAACGGCAGCCGTTGGTCTGTCCTTTGTTATCAGTCTCATTGTGTTCTTCCACGGGTTCTCCGACACTGGTCTTGGTACGACCAGCCATGTCTTGCAGTGGATCAACGTTGGTTCTTTCCACGCCAACGTGGACTTCACAGTTGACCAGCTGTCCATCACGATGTGCCTGTTTGTGACGGGTATCTCCACACTCATTCACCTGTACTCCATTGGTTACATGCACGGCGAGAAGTATTTCCGCAAGTTCTTCATTTACTTGAACTTGTTTGTCGCTTCGATGCTGATCTTGGTGCTTGGTTCTAACCTGCTCGTGACCTTCCTTGGCTGGGAAGGTGTTGGGGTGTGCTCGTACTGGCTGGTGTCGTATTACTTCGACAAAGACGCAGCTGCCTCAGCCGGCAAGAAGGCCTTCATCTATAACCGTCTTGCTGACATTGGTTTCCTTCTCGGCACCTTCTTGCTGTGGAGCCAACTCGGAACAATCACGTATGCAGACATGCACTTCAGTGGTTTGTCCTCACTCGTTGCCACCATGGCGCTGTTGTCGTTCGTGTTTGCCGCATCAGGCAAGTCAGCGCAGATTCCCCTGTTCAACTGGCTGCCTGACGCCATGGAAGGTCCAACTCCTGTTTCAGCACTGATCCACGCTGCCACCATGGTGACCGCCGGTGTGTACTTGCTCTGCCGGATCCACGGACTTGTCCACATGAGCTCTGTTGGTCAATGGGTGATTTGTGGCGTGGGCCTGGCAACAGCGTTTGTAGCTGCGACCATCGCAACCTCTCAGTACGACATCAAAAAGGGCCTGGCCTTTTCCACCGTGTCACAGATTGGCTACATGGTCTTGGCTGTGGGAACCGGCGACTACGTCGCAGCGATGTTCTTGATGGTTGCCCATGCGTTCTTCAAGGCGCTGTTGTTCCTTGGATCTGGTTCGGTCATCCACGCCCTTGATGGCGAGCAACGTCTTTCTCGCATGGGTGGACTGCGCAAAGTCCTGCCGTGGACCTATGGAACCTTCATGCTTGGCTGGCTTGCCATTATTGGTGTTCCGCCCTTCGCCGGATTCTGGGCAAAGGGATCAGTGCTCGATGCCGTGTTCGGCAAGTCTCCATGGCTGTGGGGCATTGGTCTGTTCACTGCCTTGTTGACCTCGTACTACATGAGTCGTTTGTTCTATCTGACCTTCACGGGGGCAGCTCGATTTGACCAAGAGGGCCCAGACGGTGAACCAGCAATTTCGCACCCACATGAATCACCGTGGACCATGCGCTTGCCACTCGTGATCTTGGCAATTTGTTCGGTGTTCGGAGGCATCATTGCCTTGCCCTTTGTGCACAGTTTTGGACTCGAGAAGTTCTTAGAACCCGTGTTTGGCAGCGACCTCGTTGTGCCAACGAGTTCAGCAACCCAGCAAATTTTCTTGAGCGCAGCCGACGCAGTCGTTGCCTTCTTGGGACTCGGCCTTGCGTGGGTGCTGTGGCGTGGACGCGCTGAGCGACCAGCACTCACCCCAAGATTCTTCGCACAAGTGTGGTTTTGGGACAACTTCTACGATTCGCTGCTCGGGCGTCCAGCAACGAAGCTTGCTGAGTACGCAGCGCTCACTGATGCCTTGGTGATCGATGGCGCCGTTGACGGTACTGCCCTCGCGGTTAAGAGCGTTTCGACCAAACTCCGCACTGTTCACAACGGACAGGTCCGCAGTTATGGCCTTGCCATTGTCGCTGGACTTGTTGCCCTGCTCGCCTATTTCCTCGTGGTGGTCGCCTGATGCACGCCTTTCCGTATCTCTCGCTTTTGGTGATCGTGCCCCTCATTGGTGCCATTGCTGCAGCGCTGTTGGCCAAGGCTGCTCCATCTGCGGCTCGCACAGCCGCCCTCGTGGCAGCTGGAGTCGAGTTCGCCCTTGTCGTGGCAATGATTCTTCAGTTCAAGACCATTGGCTCGTTCCAATTCACCTCGCAACATGCTTGGGCGAGTGACTTGAGCATTCAGTGGAATGTTGGGATCGACGGTATTTCGTTATTCCTCGTTGCCATGACCGTCCTCGTGATTCCCGTGGTGTTGCTCGGAGCGCAAGTGGCTGAGCGAGGTGCGGCGTTTGCAGCCTGGTTGTTGCTGTTAGAAGCAGCAGCAGTCGCGGCATTTGTGAGCCTCGATCTCATGTTGTTCTTCATTGCCTTCGAAGTCACCTTGGTGCCGTCATATTTCTTGATTGCTCGATACGGCCATGAACGTCGCAACTATGCCGCAGTCAAGTTCTTTGTCATGACCTTCCTCGGTTCAGCGTTCTTGCTCGTTGGCATCTTGGTCTTGGCCTTCATCCACAGCGGACAAACCGGTCATTTGACCTTTGCGCTGTCAGAACTTCGCCACACGACGCTGTCAAGTGGCACCGGGATCTGGTTGTCGCTGGCGTTCTTGGCCGCGTTTGCCGTGAAAGCACCCCTGTTCCCGTTCCATACCTGGTCGCCAACGACGTATCGCGAAGCGCCAGCGGGTGGATCAATGGTGCTGTCAGCTGTGCTGGCCAAACTCGGCACCTACGGCATTTTGCGGTTCAACTTGACCTTGTTCCCTCAGGCGTCGAAGACGTTGGCGCCGCTCGTGTTGACGCTCGCCACCATTGGCATCTTGTATGGCGCCATTGTTGCTTCAGCGCAAAAAGACATGAAGCGACTCGTTGCATACTCCTCGCTCGCTCAAGTTGGTTTCATTGTGCTTGGAACCTTCACCATGTCAAAGCAAGGCTTGACGGGTGCAGTCACCATGATGGTGAATCACGGAATCATCACTGCGGCGTTTTTCATGCTGATTGGCTGGATTGCTCAGCGTCGAGGTGGCTGGGACACGACGATGCTGCGTGGACTTCAGCGCCCAGCTCCCGTGCTCGCGGCGGTATTTACCGTGGTGATGTTGGCCTCGATTGGACTCCCTGGCCTCAACGGATTCGTTGGTGAGTTCTTGGTGCTCCTTGGTACCTTTGCCACCCACCGCTGGTGGGGTGTGGTTGCCACCTTTGGCGTCCTCGTGGCTGCCGTCTACTGGTTGTGGAACTACCAGCAGGTATTCCACGGTGATGCTGATGAAGCCAATGACCAGATGCCTGACCTCACCATTCGTGAGCGCCTCGTTGTGGCTCCGCTCATTGTTTTGATCGTCGTGCTTGGTGTGTACCCGAAGTTCATGCTTGATCGTATTGAACCTTCGGTTGCCCGCACGGTTGCCACTGTTGTCCACGCGAGTCCAACTCCTGGGAGTCACGTGGTGATCCCTTCGTCAACCCGCCTTGGAGGGGACCGATGAACGTCCTCACGATGCCGTCGATTTCGTATTCGGCGCTTGCACCGATTCTGTTCTTGCTGCTTGGTGGCGTGGCCATCATGGCCATTTCGGCGCTTCGCCGGCGCCCACTGTCGTCGACGGCCACGACAACACTGACGCTCATTGCTAGCGTGAGCGCACTCGTAGCGTCGCTCATTGAATGGGCGCATGTGTCAACGTCTCCAGCCACGAGCACGATTGCTGGCGCCTTGGCCGTTGATGGCTTCAGCGTCACCATTGCCATCACCGTGAGCTGCGCCACGATTTTGGCCACGCTGTTTGCTCACCACTACTTGGAGCGCATGGCTATTGCTAGTGCGGAGTACCACGTGTTGGCCCTCACTGCTGCGGCAGGTGCCGTCGTCATGGGCGCAGCAAATGATCTCGTAGTGGTCTTCTTGGGCCTCGAGCTCTTGTCGATTGCGCTCTATGTGCTCGTGGCCCTCAATCGCAAGAGCCAAGCATCTGAAGAAGCAGCGCTCAAGTACTTCATTTTGGGTGGCTTTGCCTCGGCGATCTTCGTGTTTGGCATTGCCTTCACCTACGGTGCGACGGGTTCAACGAATTTGCAGACCATAGGCAATACCTTGTCTGCCTCGGTTGCTGAAAAGCCAAGCATCTTGCTGATTGGTCTTGCCTTACTGCTCGTTGGCTTCTGCTTCAAGATTGCAGCCGTGCCGTTCCACTTGTGGACGCCTGACGTCTACCAAGGTGCTCCAACTCCGGTCACTGGCTTTATGGCTGCAGTGGCCAAGGTGGGTGGTTTTGCCGCCCTCATTCGTGTGCTGCTGGCTGGTCTGCCGACTGCTCGCAGTTCTTGGGAGCCTGTGCTCACTGCAATGGCGATGGCTACCCTTCTCGGTGGAGCGCTGCTCATGGTGGTGCAAAAAGACGCCAAGCGCATGCTGGCGTATTCCTCGATCAACCATGCAGGGTTCCTGATGCTTGGCATCGTGGCTTCCTCAAGTGCAGGTCTGTCGGCTGACTTGTTCTATCTGTTTACCTACTCGGTGGCAACGCTTGGCACCTTTGGCATCTTGACCATGGTGGCGACAGCTTCAGACGATGATGCTGGACTTTCACGGTTGCGTGGACTTGCGACGAAGCACCCAGTGCTTGCTGGTTCGCTGACGGTGTTGATTTTGACTCAAGCAGGTGTCCCGCTGACCACGGGATTCATTGCCAAGTTCGGCGTGATTGAAGCAGCTATTGGCAGCTCTGCAGTTCCGCTGTCGATTGTGGCAATGGTGTCGGCAGCAATTGCCACGTTTGCTTACCTTCGCTTCGTCCTCAACCTCTACGCCGCTCCAGAAGGCGACCTTCAGTCGCTGGACTTGGATGGTTCGACTACCTCGCCAACGGCGGTTGTTGGTGTTGCCATCACGGTTGCGGTTTCGATCTTCTTTGGTGTCGTGCCAAGCCTTTTGCTCGGCCTCACGTCAACAGCGTCGAACCATCTGCTCCCGTAGTGGCAAAGCGTCTTGCCCTCGCCACCTGTGAGGAGTTGCCGCAACTCGATGAAGATGGCCAAGGGGTCGTTGCTGGTTTTGCCGCACTTGGTGTTGAAGCAACTCCACTTGTGTGGACGAACACTGAGGCTCCGTTTTCTGACTTTGACGCTACGGTCATTCGCACTTGCTGGGACTACGCGCCAGTACGAGAACAGTTCTTGGACTTTGCCAACTCCCAAGTGGTGTTGCGCAACACCGCATCACTCATTACGTGGAATACCGATAAGCGCTACTTAGAGGACTTTCACCAAGCCGGTTTCCCCGTGCCGGAAAGCCTCTACTTGGCTCCTGGTGAGATGGCGGACTTCCCCGAAGGTCGAGTGGTGGTGAAACCTACGGTTGGCGCAGGATCTCGTGGTGCTCGACGCTTTGAGGCGAACGAGCTGAGCAGTGCCATTTCCCACGCACAAGAGCTCCATCGCCTCGGGGCAACGGCCCTTGTGCAGCCGTATTTGGAAGGGGTTGACCTCTACGGCGAAGCAGCGCTTATCTTCTTTGGTGGTGTCTTCTCCCATGCGGTCAACAAAGCTGCGATGTTGTCGGTCGGTGGCAGGGGACGCGCCTTAGACGCAACTGGGCTTGCTTTTGCCGAGAACATCACGCCGCATACGCCGACCACTGAGGAGTTTGACCTGGCGCACGAAGTGGTGGGGTGGTTTGATGAACCGCCTCCCTATGTTCGCGTGGATCTTCTCCCAGACAAGAACGGTCCAGTCATTGTTGAAGTCGAACTAGTGGAGCCGAGCCTGTTCTTCTCCTTCACGACAGGTGGCGAAGAGCGCTACGCCAGAGCGATTCTTGACTCGCTGAACTAGTCGAGTCCCTTTGCTCCTTGGCCGAGCACAATGGCTTGGCTTCGGTGTTTTGAGGTAAAGAGGCGTCCAAGGACGGGGACGTCAGACACTGACTCTGCCCGCAAAAATGACACCACACTGGGCAAGAACTGCTCGGGAGAGTCGTAGACGATGTAGCGCGGCTGCCACGTTGGCTCATACTTCGCGTTGAACTTCCAGAGCGATTCAATCTGCAAGAACCCCGAGAGCTTCAGCAACAGCCAGCGCTCCACTCGTTGCGACAAGGTGATGTCGCCGTCGGCGGCGAGTGCAGAACGAAGTACGGCAAAGTTCAGCGAGAGTCCGGTGCCACCGTTTTCGGCCAAATACGAGATGGTTTTACACAAGGCAAAGTCGAGCAGTCCGTTCGGGTGGTCGCCACGATCACGGCGCATGCAGTCAAGCGAGTACCCCGAAATTGCCGCTGAGGGCACGAATTGGCACAGAGCGACCGGTGTGCGGTTCTCATCTCTCACCACCGTCAGGAGGAGCCCTACATCGTCATGGTGGAACATTCGCCCAAGCATCATGGAGAAGCCCTTTTCCTCCTCACCACGGCGACTTGACGTTAACAGGGGTAACAGTTCTTCAATGGCTTCGGTCGACGCAGTGGCAGGGTCGACGAATTCAACGGTGTAGCCCAGGCGTTCCACTCGAGAGACGGCTTGGCGAACGCCCTTCATCTTGTTGCCAGCCAAGGAGAACTTCGTGACATCAACTACCGCTTCGTCGCCAATGTAGATCGAGCGCATTCCGGCGGCCAAATAGAGCGGGAGCCATTCTTCGGCTGCACCAACAACGCCAACACCCCAACCCTTTGCATCAGCAAAAGCCCAGAAGTCTTCAATGGCACGGCGTCGCTCGACCGCTGGGCCAATGGGGTCAGGCGAGGCAATACAGATGCCACCAAACACGGCATAGGCGACGAGTGAATCTTGGGTGAAGAAGAACTGCTTGTCGTCGCGAAGGGCAAAGTAGTCGAGCGTGCCTCGACCGTGACGAGCCACGATGTCTCTGGCTCGCGCCAACTCGGCTTCTCGGTCCTTCGACGCAACCCCACGATGGCGACGGTCAACGACCGGGCGAGTGAGGAGATACAAAAAGGTAACGACCAAGGTGATGCCAACGCCAGTGAGCACTGGGGTAACCCAATCATTGACACGGTCGGGGAGGGAAATAGTCGTTACCCCAGCAAAGCGCTCGAGCAATGCGCCAAGAACGGTGAAGAAAGAAGGAAGCGGCTGATGGACATTGGTGACCTCAGTCACGACAAAGGCGGTGAGCAGCGCTGCTAAGCCACCAAAGAGCAACGTGGCAAAGCCTGATGCTGTTGAGGTTCGGTCTGTTTCGCCGCGGAAACTTCGCCATTCGGTCAGGGCCAAGATGAGCACGGAGGCCGAGAGCACAACGGCGCCAAAACTCACGGCGTGGACGACGTGGAGCACTGTTGAGATGCCAAGCAGGAGAACTGCGGCAATCCATGGTCGCCACTGTCCGCGAAGCACCCCGCGGGCCAACATCATCAAGATGATGCCGGTCAACGCCACGAATGCTCCGGCGGTTTGAGCTACTGACAAGGGGAGAAATTGGGTCAAAGAATTGAGTCGGCCGCGAAGCGGCGGGGCTAAGGCAACCAAAATGTCGAGCACGCCGGTGATGAAAACCGATGCGGCAACAGCCCGGCGAATATTTCTCGTCCGCCGTCGAGAGGCAGCCGGGTCGGTGGCATCGGGCCAAGTTCCACCTGAGGGCCACGAAGCAACAACGTGCGAAGTGATCTCGGTAGTTGCTTTGTAGCCCTTGACAATGGGCCGCTTGACCGCCATGCGCTCAAAGGTGACGGCACCTTTTTGGTCGGCCCAGCCAGCATGGAGGCGAACCGATAACTGATAGCCCGTTTCAAGTTCGACAAAGGCCACTTGACGCACGTTGACATAGACGGTTGGCAGTCCGAGATGACTCGGGCGGGCCTCAACGACTTCAGTCGTACCGCCGACCACAGCCAAGAACCCGTCATCTCGGTGGCGAAGCACTGGTGACAACTTTCCACCAACAATGAGGCCGCGGTAACCCTGAGCTGCGAGTTCGCGTCCGAAGTCACCCAAGGTGTGGCCATCAATGATGAGCTCCGTTGGAGTTTGACTGCTCGACAGCACCGCGAGTTCACGGGCAATGAGGCGCCGGGCTATGCCTCGAGCGGTTAAACCAACGGCAATTTCGGTAATGGCAACCACCGCAACGAAAAACGCCAGTCGGGTACTCCATGGTTCTGAGCGCACTCTGGTGAACACCTGGTCAACGCCATGACTGTGTCGGACAATGCGTTCGAGGGAGTTGAACAGTGGACTGACGGAAATCAAAAAGATCAGTGCTGCAGTGAGAACCGGAGGAAAGACGAGCCATTTGCCGAGTTGGCGGTAGAGAACTCGAGAAGTAATGAAGGATTCAAGACGACTTGGATCCTCAAGGCGCTCGACCTCGTGAAAACTCGCTGCCGCGTTGTCGTCAAGGTTGAGGGGACTTGCTGGCGTGGCAACTCCTACCCGGACTCGCTCATCGCCGCGTGTGGTGTTGAGGGTGAGATCAAGCGCTGCGGCCAAGTGCACGCCGCTCGCCTCAAGGGTTGTTGCAACTTCTTTGACGCGAAGTGCACGCTCGTCATGTTCTCCAACGAGGAGATAGCAAGAGCGATTGGGTTCGCTGGTGAATTCTCGGAGGGCTTGGAACACCGCCGCATGGGTCGTGGTCACCTCTTTTGGCGTTTGCGTTGCGCCAAAGAGATTCCCGGCAATGATGAGCAACCCCGGTCCATCCCATTTGCGCAATTGCGTGATGAGTTCACTCGCCGAAGCAGCCGACGTTGGACCCGATTCGCCCGTGAGCCAGAGGTCAGCCATCACGAGCACGCGCATGCCAAGGGGAACAGCAAGGGCTTCAACTGCTCTCGCGGGCTTGACACTCACGGGCTCTAACACGTCTCTATGTTCCCACCTTCCAGCACTGCCTGAGACTCTTCGGCATTGCATCTGCAACCGTTAGGCTCAAGCGGTGGCTTGGGGCGGAGAATTGACAGGACTGTGGCACTGGCACCGAGGTCTCGTGCCGCCATCGAAGGCCGTGATCTTCGACATTGATGGGGTGTTATCTGACGCTGCTGGTCGTCAGCACTACATCGAGCAGGGCCGACGCGACTGGAATGCGTTCTTTGAGGCCTGTGGTGACGACCCAGTCATTGCCGAACAAGCCAGATTGCTTGACCTTCTCGACTCGGATCTGCAGATCATTTTGCTGACGGGGCGGCCCTCGAGAGTTGCCCCACAGACCTTGGCCTGGCTTGAGCGCTATGAATTGCGGTTCGACGTTTTGGTGATGCGTGACTGGGGTGACTACTCGCAGGTCTCGATCTTCAAGCGAGACGTGGTGCACGACCTCCGCCGCTATGGCTTTGATGTGCAACTGGCTTTAGATGACGACCCGGACAACCATGCGATGTATGTGGCAGAGGGAGTTCCCTGCCTCTACATCCATTCGGGCTACTACGAGTAGTTCAGTCCAAAAGAGCATTACGGATGCGTTGGCCGGTCTTTCGGCCGTGACCAATGCATGCTGGGATGCCCACTCCGCCAATTGCCGCACCGGTGAAGGCCACGTGACCGAGGCGCTCAGCGGCTGCTTCAATGCCACCAACTCGGAGCAGGTGGTTCACCTGGTACTGGGGAAGCGCATTCATCCACCGCTTCACGTGGGTTTCTCGTGCCGTCACGACCACACCAAAAAGTTCGCTCAACTCATCAATGACTTGTGTCACGAGTTGTTCATCAGAAAGCGTGGCGAAACGAACGTCGTCAATCTTGCCAACCGAGACGCGAAGAAGCTC
This sequence comes from Acidimicrobiaceae bacterium, assembly GCA_947456095.1. GTDB lineage: Bacteria > Actinomycetota > Acidimicrobiia > Acidimicrobiales > RAAP-2 > CAIQEU01. The sequence goes on along the minus strand of CANGPX010000011.1, from coordinate 20,434 downwards.
ATCGCCACTTCGGGCAACATGTGGCCACTTTGTTGACAGATAGGTCACCGCTGTGGTGAAAAATGCCGTTCCCGCTCGGCGACGCGACGTCGAAGGCACGAGGAGCCCCGTGCCGTGACGATCCTTGGGCAACAGGTCAGGATCGACGACGAGGGTGACCACGCCGACCGAGGCGTAGATGATGGTGTCAAGGAGCCCACCAAGCTCCGCATCGAGTTCTCGAATAACCTGCGCAGCTGGCTCTGCCGGAAGGGCGAAAACCACCGCTTGAGCCGAGAACTCACCCTTGTCCGTCGTCACGAGGTAGTCCGCATGCGTTCGCGTCATTTTTGTGGCTTTGGTGGCCGAAGCGAACGTCACCCCTCGAGCCGTCAGGCACTCAACCAGTGCGGAAACAAGCGAGGCAACACTGCCGTCGAGCGAGTTGAACACTGGTTTGGCCGGGGCGTCACTCGTCGGGCTCGGGGGCAGCGTGGCACGCAGCGCATGCATGAGCGAACCAGAGTTTCCAGCTACTTCGAGCAGTTGAGGAAAAGTCGCACTCGCTGACATCTCGGCCACATGACCTGCATGAATACCACCGAGCATGGGGTCAACCAAGGTTTGAACAACTTCTCGGCCGAGTTTGGCTGCAACGAGTGGACCAATGGCTCGGTCACCAAGTTTCCCCCGCAAATCATGTCGAGGGGCAACAAGGTCGAGACCAGCACGCAGGAGTCCATGCAGTGAGAGCACGCGTGACTTTGCCAGTGCCCGCCAATTGGTGGGAATACCCAGCGAGAGGCCTTCGGGCATGGCCCGAAGTTTGCCGCGAGCAAAAATTGATGCACCCGAGGTCCCTGGAGTTCGCAGGAGTTCGCTCTTTCCGAGCGCACCAATGAGGTCGAGTGCTTCAGGGCGCCGAGCGAGGAATCCGTCTGCGGCAACGTCAATGGTTCGCCCGGCAATCTGCGCAGAGGCGATTTTCCCCCCACACTCTTGCGAAGCCTCAATGATCGTGACGGCAAGTCTTCCGTCTGGGTGTTCGCCGCCAGTGAGTTCAAAGGCTGCTGCCAGGCCAGAAATGCCTCCGCCAAGGACGAGAACTTCTGGTCGCTTTGGTTCAGTCACTCGTCGCGTCAGCTCGCACAATGGCCTCAACGAGGACGTGGAGGAAATCTTGATCGGCATTGAGTGAAGCGGTGCGACTCAAATGGAGACCAAGCTCGTTTGCCGCTGCGTCTGCCTCGATGTCCAAGTCATAGAGCACTTCTAAGTGATCAGAGACAAAGCCCACGGGGCACACCACAAGATGGGTGGTACCTCCTTCGTGCAAGGCGGGCAAGATCTCAAGAATCGACGGCCCAATCCATGGGTCACGGGTGCGGCCTGCACTCTGCCAAGCAATGAGAAAGTCCGAAATTCCGGCGGCTTTGGCAATCATGGCGCCAGACTCAGCCACTTGGCTCGGGTAGGGGTCACCAAGTTCTAAGACCTTTTCGGGCAACGAGTGTGCAGTAAAGGCCACCATGGTTGAACCATTTGCTGAGGCGGGGAGTTTTCCGAGAGCAGTTTGCAACCGGGTTGCTTGGATTTGCGCAAACGATTCCAAGTCGTAGAAGTGCGTCACGGGAACATAGGTTGCGCCATGACGCTCCGCTTCTGCGCGTGCCCGCTCGTGGTACTGCTCACTGCCAAGACTGGCTTGGTGCGGGGTGAGGACGAGTCCAATAATGCGCGTGGAGCCGCTTAAGGCCGCAACCCCATCTTCAACCGATGGCGAGGTGTACTTTGCACCAAAGGCCACTTGGTAGGTGTCAGGGTGTTCTGTTTCTAAAGTTCGCGCAATGCCGGCTACTTGAGCAGCAGTGAGTTCTGACAGCGGAGAGATTCCGCCAATGGCGTCATAGCGACGAACAAGGTCAGCCAACAGCTCTGGGGTCGGAGGATGGCCGTGGCGAATCTTTGTGTAATACGGCTCAACTTCTTCCGTTGATCCTGGCGTTCCATACGCCATCACGACAACGCCGGTCTTCTTCGTCATTTGGTTACTCCTGCTCTGCCTTCAGCGTGGACGAGATCGACAACTCGCTTGAGCGCATCGGGGTTGGTGGTGGGAAGAACGCCATGTCCGAGGTTAAAAATATGTCCCGGCCGGGTACCTGCTGCATCAAGGACGCGACGGGTGGCGGCGTCGAGCACTTCAGTTGAGGCGAACGTGAGTGCTGGGTCAAGGTTTCCTTGGAGTGACACCGAGTCGCCGACGCGACGACGGGCTTCATCGAGGGGGACTCTCCAATCGACGCCAACAACGTCAGCCCCAGAAGTTGCCATGAGGCCCAAGAGTTCACCAGTGCCCACACCAAAGAGGGTGCGTGGGACGCCAAGATCTGCTGTGGCGTCCATGATGGCTTTGGTTGCTGGCAAGGCGAAGCACTCATATTCAGAGGGGCTGAGCGATCCGGCCCACGAGTCAAACAGTTGCAGTGCTGAAGCGCCATGGGCGACTTGGGCTCGCATGAAGGTGGTTGCGCCTTCAGCTAATCGCTCCATGAGTTCAACCCACAGTTGAGGATCTGAGTGCATGAGCGCTTTCACCTTGGTGAATTCTCGTGAAGGCCCACCTTCAATGAGGTAGCTCGCAACGGTAAACGGTGCGCCAGCAAAACCAATGAGTGGCGTTTCACCAAGGGCTTCAACAACTCGGTCAACGGTTTCAAGCACGTAGGGCAAATCCGCATCTGGATGAAGTGGGCGCAGGCGAGCAAGGTCGCTTCTGTCCTTGAATGGATCAGCCATGACTGGTCCACGACCCGGAACGACGTCAACGCCAAAGCCAATGGCATGGACGGGCACCACAATGTCGCTGAACAAAATGGCGGCATCGACGCCGTAGCGTCGCACTGGCTGCAAGGTGACTTCAGCAGCAATCACAGGATCGGCGATGGCTTGGAGAATTGAGCCGCTGCCGCGAAGTTCTCGATATTCAGGCAGGGAACGGCCCGCTTGGCGCATAAACCACACGGGAGTGTGGGGGACCGAGAGGCCCCTGCAAGCCCGAATGTAGGCCGAATTCGCTGGAGTGTTCACGGTTTCAATCTAGGCGGTCGAGCCTTATCCGAGGCCCGTTGTTCATCTCGTGAACCATGGTTCAGTCAGAAACTAGACTGGTTCGCCATCTGAGCGATGGTTCTGGAGGAGCTGCGTGACGAACAAACACGATCTTGAGGAAGAGCAAGCCTTCCTTGACCATGCGCACGCAAGTTTGCAAGCCATGCGGGTCGAAGCAGAGCACTTGCGCGATTCGGTTCTCGACTTAGGTCGCGGTGGCACCTTTCAAAGCAGGACTGAGCGCGACATTGTGGTGCGAAGTGCCCTTGCTCGGCTCGAGCAACTCGATATTGGTGATCAAGCTCTTTGCTTCGGGCGAATTGATGTTGCCGAGGATGCCATTACGGGCGAGCCGGATAGTTTTCACATTGGGCGATTAGCAGTATCGGGTCCCGAGCGAGAGCCTCTCGTTGTTGACTGGCGTGCCCCGATTGCTGAGCCGTTCTATCGGGCGACGGGGCGCGATCCACTTGGGTTGACCCGCAGACGTCACCTCAATGTGAAGCGACGTCAAGTCCTTGGCGTTGAAGACGAGTACTTCACTGATGCTGAGGGAAACTTCCGTGCCTTAGACGCCAACCAAAGCGGCCAAGTTGAACCTGACGGCCTGGTGAAAAGTGATGCGCCCATTGGCGGACCAGGAGCCCTCTTTGCCGCACTTGGTCGCGCTCGCTCGGGCCAAATGGGTGACATTGTCGCCACGATCCAAGCCGAACAAGACGAAATCATTCGAGCGCCACTCAATGGGGCACTCATGGTCCAAGGCGGCCCCGGCACCGGAAAGACCGCAGTTGCGCTTCACCGAGCTGCCTATCTGCTCTACACCCACCGGTTCCCGCTTGAATCGCAAGGCGTGCTCGTTGTTGGCCCCAACCCACTGTTCTTGCGCTACATCGAGCAAGTGCTGCCGAGCCTTGGTGAAACCGGGGTGACCTTGTCCACCGTGTCAGGTCTCGTGAAAGTGGTCTCGGTTCGTGCCATCGAGTCGGCGGAGATGGCCAAGGTCAAGGGCGCTTCAGTCATGGCAAAGTTCATTTCGCGAGCCATTCGCTTGCGTGAGCGCACGCTCCGCGAATCCTATGAGATCCCCTTTGGTGGTCTCGTCCTTCGCATGACCCCCGACCAGAGCAAGCAAATCTTGGAGCGAGCCATTCGCCGTTCGGGTTCGCACAACCTGCGCCGGCGTTTTGTTGAAGCCGAAGCAGTTCGTCTCTTCGCCCGCACCATTGAGCGTCGCCGAGAGGTCGCGGACTTTGACGAGGACAACGATGGTGAACTCGATTTGAAGGAACTTCGCAGTCAACTCCGCCAGCTCCCCGAATTCATTGAACTCCTCAATCGCCTCTGGCCGCGCCTATCGGCTCATGAACTCCTGCACGATCTATATGGGTCGTTGCCTCTGCTCAATGCAGCAGCCAAGCAATTCCTGCGAGACGATCAAATTCGACTGTTGTACCGACCACGCTCTGAATCGCTTGACGACGTGTTGTGGACCGATGCCGATGTCGCGCTCATTGATGAGGCCCAGGCACTTCTTGGTCCTCGCCATGAAGGGGCAAAGCGTCGAGTGGAAATCCAGCGTGACCGCGACGGATTCAGTTGGCCAGAAGGGCTCGATGGCCGATTGGCGCTCGAGACCCAAGAAATCTCCCCAGAAGAAATTCGGGCCTATGGGCATCTCGTGGTCGATGAGGTGCAAGACCTCTCGCCAATGCAACTGCGGATGCTGGCTCGACGCTCACTCAACGGCTCAATGACTGTTGTTGGTGATGTGGCGCAGTCAACCGCACCATGGACGCCATCTGGGTGGCAAGACATTGAACAACACCTCACCCCAAGCCGCTTGCCTCAGCGCGTGGAGCTGACCGTTTCGTACCGCACACCTGCTGAAGTGATTGAGATGGCAACCCCAGTGCTTGGCCTCGGTGCTCCTGAGATCGTGCCGCCAACACCAGTACGCCGAGCTGGAGTTCGTCCCGTTTTTCGAACGGTTGGGCGAGAAGAACTTGCTGCGGCCGCAGTGTTCGCCACCAAAGAACACCTCGCGGCAATTGGTGAAGGGCGAGTGGCCGTGCTGGCGCCGGCGGGATTCACTGAAGACGTGCTGCGAGCGCTTCTCGCCGAAGGAATTGATGCTGTTGACCCAAGAATTGTTGGTTCACGTGGGCTGTCGGCACCGGTTGTCGTCGTTCCCGTCGATGACGCGAACGGTCTTGAATTCGACGCCGTCACGGTAGTTGAGCCAATGGAAGTTGCTCGTCGTGGTGCCAGCGAAGGTGACAATCGGCCTACGGTTCGTGGACTTCGCACGCTGTACGTCGCCATGACCCGTCCAACACGACGCTTGACCCTCGTGGCAACAAAACTCGGACCCGTTGACTTCGCTGAGTGGACAACAACATCTCTCTAGACCGAAAGAGGTGGGCGACGCGCGCACTATGCTCTAGGTGTTCCAGTTGGCTCTGCTGACATCCCATCAACTAGAAAAGACATCGTGACTGCTGCCACCGCTCCAGAGATGAAGTTGGGAAAGATCACGCACGATCGGCCTCCGATGCTCGCCGTGGGCATCATGATTTGGCTCGGCTCGGAGGTTATGTTTTTCTCCGGCCTGTTCGCTGCGTTGTTCACTATCCGAGGGAATTTGCCTGCGTGGCCTCCCGTCGGGACCAAACTCGACGTTTTACAAGCAGGAATCTTCACGATTTTGCTTGTGGCCTCGTCATTTACCTACCAAATGGGTGTCTTTGCCATTGAGAATCGTCGTCGCCAGACCGCCAAGGTGTGGGTCTACTGGTCAATGGCACTCGGCACGTTGTTCGTAGGAAATCAGATCTACGAGTGGATCAACTTAGAGACGCGCTGGTACACCAACTCGTTCGGGTCGGTGTTCTACATCACGACAGGTCTCCACGGCCTCCACGTGGCACTTGGCATTGTTGCCATGGTGTTCTTGCTCGGTCGTATGCGAGGCAAGACAGAAGGCGACCCTGGTGAGCTCGCCGCCTACCAAGGCGTGAGCTACTACTGGCACTTCGTTGATGTGGTGTGGATTGGTCTGTATTCGTGCCTGTTCCTCTTAAAGTGATGGTGACCATGCAGAAGACTTTGAAGACGTACGCGACCCGCGTGGGCCTTGGCCTTGTGGGTGCAGCGGCACTGACGACAATGGCTACGCCGTTTCTTGCTGGAGCGGCTCCGGTTCATGCAGCAGAACTTGGCTCAAGCCACGTCTCCTGCCCGGCTGGAACGACGGCGAAATATGACCCCGAATATGGCGTTCCAGCTTCGCTGATTGGCGAAGATTCGAAGACGAAGACGAAAAACGCTGGAACTGCTTACTCGTCGATCCAGTGCTATGACGCATCGGGGCAACTCGTTGCCTATGGAAACGACGCAATTCTCTACAAGTTTCCAGCATCATCCCTAGCGCCTCTCGGCGAGAAGCTCTACCAGCAGAACTGCGCTTCTTGTCACGGTACGAAGGCTGATGGCGTGTTGCCGACCTATTCCGCAGGTGCCTACCCGGCATTGCGTGGGCTTGGGCCAGCAACCATCAACTTTTGGATCACGACCGGTCGCATGCCTGCCGCTGACCCAAAGGAAGTTCAAGCTGCTCGCAAGCAACCTCGACTCAACCCCTTTCAAGCGAATGCCATTGCTGCGTATGTGAACTCACTCGAGCCAGCTACCCCTGGCATTCCCTCGGTGAATGTGAAAGACGCAAACCTGACGGCTGGCCAGACGCTGTATGCACTGAATTGTGCTGCGTGTCACACCATCACCGGTGGTGGTGACGCGTTGGCTCAGGGTACTTACGCACCAAGTTTGCATGTGGCAACGCCCACGCAAGTCGCTGAAGCGCTTCGCATTGGGCCAGGAAATATGCCGGTGTTCTCTGGCAATCTGACGGATGATGAAGTCCGAGACATCACCGCATACGTCACCGAATCGTTGGCGAAGCCAACAGATATTGGCGGTGTGGGTATGGGTGGTCTCGGGCCAGTGGCCGAAGGCTTCATCGCCCTTGCGCTCGGAATCGGAATCCTCATGCTTGTGTCCTTCTGGGTGGGAGAGCGCCAGTGACCGATCAACACGAACCAGCCGATATCACGACGGTGACGGCAGATGCACCTCAGATGCAGCCATTGGCCAAAGATCCCGATGCCATGGCCAACAAAATTGGCCTGTTGTTCATCCTTGGACTGATTTGCTTTTTGGGCTTCGGCGTTGCCTACTGGCAAGATGCAGCCTTCTGGCTCTATGGCACCTTGATTGGCGCGGGACTCGTCGCCCTCGGGTCTGGCTTTATTGCTTGGGGTAAGTACCTCCTTCCAAAGGGCCCGTTCGTCGAAGAACGCCACGTGTTGGCTTCGTCGACCGAGGAGCGCACGGCATTTTCAGCAGCACTCATGGAGCGTGGTGTTGCCCCAATTAAGCGTCGCAAGGCGCTTGGAGCGCTCCTTGGCGGGAGTCTTGGCGTGTTCTCGATTGTTGCCTTGTTCCCACTCGTGCGCTCGCTTGGGCCACTTCCTGGTGACTCGCTGGCAACCACGAACTGGAAGAAGGGCACTCGCCTCGTTGACATCAACGGCAACTTCATCCACATTGATCAAATCGATGTTGGTGGTTTCGCCACGGTGTTCCCCGAGGGTCTTCAGTTGACCGACGATGGTCAAGCTATTGACCAGACCTTCCTCATCCGAGTCGACACTGAGCCGTTTACGACTGCCAAGGGCCGTGAAGACTGGACTCCTTCTGGATACGTTGCCTACTCGAAGCTCTGCACCCACCTCGGTTGCCCCGTTGGCCTCTATGAACAGCAACTTGAAGTGCTCGTCTGCCCATGCCACCAATCAATGTTCAAGGTGCGCGAGGCAGCGATTCCAACCTTTGGTCCAGCCCCTCGTCCTTTGCCACAACTTCCTCTTGCAGTTGACAGTGACGGGTACCTTTTTGCCGCCGCTGGTTACAATGAACCCGTCGGACCTGGATACTGGGAGCGCCCATGACCGCAACAGCAACACCTCGCACGAAGCGCCAAAAAAAGGAAGCAGCTGGTCCTTACGGCAACGTTGGCAAGACGGTCGATGTCCTTGACGAGCGCTTGGGCTTTGCCAAGGGTGGTCGAGTCTTTATGGACAAGATCTTCCCCGACCACTGGTCGTTCATGTTGGGTGAAATTGCTCTGTACTCGTTCGTGGTGCTGTTGGTCACGGGTGTGTTCTTAACCTTGTACTTCGTGCCATCGCAGAGACTCATGACGGTTCCGATGGACTTCCCCTACAAGCCACTTCGGGGCGACACGGTATCCGAAGCGTTCTACTCAACCATCAACATGTCATTCAATGTTCGGTGTGGTTTGCTCATGCGCCAGATGCACCACTGGGCCTGTGACATCTTTGTCGCATCCATTGTGGTGCACATGGCTCGAGTGTTCTTCACTGGTGCGTTCCGCAAACCTCGTGAAGCGAACTGGCTGGTTGGCGTCACGCTGCTGATCTTGGCGATCACGAATGGCTTCCTTGGTTACTCGCTCCCAGACGACCTCGTCTCGGGTACTGGTATTCGCATTGCCGACTCCATCATGTTGTCGATTCCCGTCATTGGCTCCTACGTGAGTTTCTTCGTCTTTGGTGGAACCTTCCCTGGGGACATCGTCATTGAGCGGTTCTTCATCATCCATGTTTTGCTTGTCCCAGGGGCCATCATGGGCCTTGTTGGAGCTCACCTCGGGCTGCTTGTTCGGCAAAAGCACACGCAATTCCCCGGCAAGGGTCGCACCGAGCGCAATGTTGTTGGCTCGCCAATGTTCCCCGTTTTCATCTTCAAGACCCAAGGGTTCTTGTTCATGGTCTTGGGCGCATGTGCTCTCCTTGGCGCTCTTGCGCAAATCAACCCTGTTTGGCAGTTTGGTCAGTACTACGCAGCAAACATTTCCTATGCTGTGCAGCCTGACTGGTACATGGGTTTCCTTGATGGCCTTCTTCGAGTCATGCCTGCGTGGGAGTTCAACAACTTTGGTTACACCATTCCGCTTGAAGTCACCTTCCCTGCGGTCATTTTCCCGGGAATTGTGTTCAATATTGCGATGGCATGGCCGTGGATTGAACAACAGTTCACGAAGGACAAGCAGATGCATCACTTGCTCGACCGGCCACGTGACGTACCGCACCGCACGGCTTTTGGTGTTGCGTTCTTCGCGCTCTTAGCGATTTTGTTCATCGCCTCGTCAACTGACGTTCTGGCTAACTTCTTCCACGTGAGCCTCAACTTCGTCCTCATCTTGATGCGAGTGCTCTGCTTTGTGGTGCCGGTAATTGCCTACCCAGTGACCTACTTCATCTGCATTGAGCTGCAAGGTGGCGGATCACTCATGGGCAAGCGCAAGCGAGCCAATGTGGTGGTGAGAACTGAAGAGGGTGAGTACATCGCCAACCCTTCAGATCCCCGTCCTGGTGACGCACATGAAGAGCTTGATGCCACGCCTGTCCCCACCTTCATTATTGACGAAGCAGTCGTCGTCGAGGCAGAAGAAGTGGTCAGTGAAGGTGGCGTTAAAGTCGCTGCTCGCTAATTGCTCAACTTCTCGGCAAAGCCGAGGAGTTGGAGCAGTCCTGCTCGCTGGTTTAGCCCTTTCTGGGTGCACGCTGATCAGTTCCACCTCGCCATTTGCCGGTGCGGCCCCAGTTGGGGCACCTGTGGCTCCGCTGGTGTCCCCACAGCTTCCAGAGCTCAACTGGGCGCCCGTGACGAGGAGTGCGGCTGGGGTGATCTCTGACCATCGAGTCGTGGCGACAGAAGGTTTCTCCATCACCGTGACTCGGTTTCGGGCCAAGGTGACGACGCTCAACCTCCATGTTGGATCCGAGGACCCAGCGACTCGGCCTGGGCAAGTCCCACCCAATGCCACAAATTCCATCAATACGCTTGAACGACCGGTACTCGTTGGGGCCTTTAATGGTGGATTTAAGCACCCTGCTGACCTTGGAGGATTCCTCGTCAATGGCGTGACGATCCATCCACTCGTCAATGGCATCGCCTCGATTGTTCTCTATATGGATGGCTCAGTCGGCATTGGAAAATGGGGCTCGACCGTTCCCGATCCGAGCAAACCAGTCCGCTCTGTGCGCCAGAACCTGCCCTTTTTACTTGTTGATCACTCTGCGGTTTCCTCTACAGCTTCGCTCAATAGCGCTTGGGGCTCAACCATCGGAGTTTCCCCAGTCGTTGCTCGCTCAGGTGTTGGTGTTGACGCCAAAGGCTCGGTGATCGTGGCGAACTCGATGCACGCAACGCCACGAGCCATTGCCACGGCGCTCCAAGTAGCGGGCTCAGTCTCAGCTGTTGAGACAGATATCAATCCTTACTGGGTGACGTTGGGACTGACTGCGACGGTCGGGGGAGCAATGGTGGCGCAGGTCCCCGGCCAGTGGCATGCTCCAACGATCTTCCAAACGGGTTGGACGAGAGACTTCTTCGTTGTTGTGGCCCGAAGTCAAGTGACCTGCTCCTCGAGCTTTGGACTCGGGAAATCCGTCAATGTACTGCACCAGCGATGTGTGGCTTAGGCGTCTGACAAAGAGGAGATTCTTCGCTTAGCGAAGGTCCTTCACGAGCACCATCTCCAAAGGATCGGTGGACGCATCACCTTCTTCAACGGTCTCGTAGCCACTTCGAAGATACACAGAAATCGCACGCCCGTTGTTACGGGCCACGTCGAGTTTGAGGTGCGCTGCACCGCTGCTGCGAGCGAGGGCTTCGGCTCGGGCGAGAAACTCACTGATGAGTCCCGTCCCACGAGTTGCAGGCGCTATCCACAACGAATAGAGCCACCAGGTTTCGGCCTCATCGCCAACGGCGAGCCGCAGAATCCCTACGTCACTACCGTCTATCTGCGCTACGAGATAGGGCCCACGCTCCATGTGTGACTGCCAGTCACGGTCACTGAACGAGACTGCTTCTTGGTAAGTCGAGCCAAACGCCTCTGGCGCCTCAGCGAGCGAAGCTAAGCGGAGACTCCGCCACCTGGTCCACTCATCAGTGCCCAGGACATTGATGGAAAAGGTTTTGCTCAGTGGCCTGAAGCGTCGCCGCCTCGACGACTCTCAGCCGTTGCGCCAGAAACTGCGAAGATCACCAGTGGCAAGCCAATGACGACAAACCAGGTACCGAACACGAGAGCGAGAACCAAGAACCAGCAGCCCATGCCAAGCGCAAACGGCCAGATCGATGAGCCAGGGAAGGTGTCAATCCGGCCAGCGCCTTCAGCCATGGTTGCATCACGGTCTTCGGGACGGTCGCCCATGCGCTTTGACCACCAGCGGTAGTACAGGCCAGGGAAGATGCCCAAAATCGCGGTTCCAATCAGCATGGCGGTGCCACCCCACTCTTTGGACCAGATGCCGTAGACAATGCCCATGATGCCAATAAAGACACCAAGCCAGATGAGGAGTCGAGCTTCTACCTTCACTGTGCGTCCGCCTTCACTGCGCCCGGCACATGGCTCGGGTCATGGTCATCGTGGGTGAGCGCCGGTGCGTCTGGGTGGAAGTAATCCCACGTTGGACGCTCAGACTTGATGTTTGGAAGTGAGTAGAAGTTGTGATGCGGAGGTGGCGAGGTCGTGAACCACTCCAAGGTGTGGCCATCCCATGGGTTGGGACCGGCGGTCTTTGGAGTCTTCATCGTCTTCAAAGCATTCGCAGCGAAGATCAGCATTGAAATTCCCATGAGGAAACCACCAACTGAGCTCCAGATATTCAGGTTCTGCCAGGTTGGGTCAATGATGTAGACGGCCATACGACGTGGCATGCCTCGAAGTCCAACAAGGTAACCAGGCATCACAAACAACAGGCCACCACCGAACAAGAGCCAGAACTGGATCTTGCCAAGACGCTCGCTCAAGAACCGGCCGGTCATCTTTGGGTACCAGTAGAAGATCCCAGCCATGGCGCCAATAACGAGGGCGATCACGACCGAGTGGAAGTGAGCAACCACGAAATAGGTGTCATGGGTGAAGAAGTCCAGTGGTGGCGAGGCCAAGAGGATTCCGGTGATTCCACCAATTAGGAACGTCAATAAGAAGCCAATGGAGAACAACATGGCTGAGGTGAACTGAACCTGGCCACCCCACATTGAACCAATCCAGTTGAAGAACTTCATCCCTGTTGGGATGGAGATGAGGTACGTCATGAAACTGAAGAACGGTAACAGCACCACACCGGTCGTGAACATGTGGTGAGCCCACACCCCCGTTGACAGGGCTGCAATTGTGATGGTGGCGAACACCATTCCCTTGTAGCCAAACAATGGCTTCTTCGAGAACACGGGGATGATTTCCGTGACCATTCCAAAGAACGGCAAGGCCAAGATGTAGACCTCAGGATGGCCCCAGAACCAGAAGATGTGCTGCCACAGCACTGGAGATCCGCCTCCATTGGCATCGTAGATATGCGTACCGAAGTGGCGGTCGCAGTAGAGCATGACCAAGCCCGCAGTGAGCACGGGGAAGGCAAGCAAGATCAAAATACCGGTAACGAGCATGTTCCAGGTGAAGATCGGCATACGGAACATCGTCATGCCAGGCGCACGGAGGTAGAAAATCGTGGCGACCAAGTTCACGCCGGTAAAAATGGCGGAGAAACCAGTCAAAATCAGCGCACCAACCCACAGGTCAGCACCAGCACCAGGAGCGTTGAGGGAATTGGACAGCGGGGCATAGCCAACCCAACCAAAGTTGGCAGCTCCACCAGCAGTGAAGAAACCAAGCAACATCGTGATTGAACCGGTGAGGTAGAGCCAGTAGCTGAGAGCGTTCAGTCGTGGGAAAGCCATGTCGGGGGCTCCAATTTGAATTGGAACCATGTAGTTGGCAAGGCCACCAAAGGCAAAGGGGCCAGCAAACAGATAGATCATGATCGAGCCATGCATGGTGAACAGCTCGTTGTACTTCGCCAGTGAGACGAGCCCACCATCTGGGACCGTCAACTGAGCACGAATCAACATGGCCATGGCTCCACCGAGGAGCATCATGATGACCGAGGTCACCGTGTAGTTCATGCCAATGATTTTGTGGTCAGTCGTCGTCAGCCAGTTGAGAAGACCAGATGCACCGTGGTGCTCGTCATGGCCGTCATCGTGGGCGTGTTCGGTGGTTGGCTGCAGGGTATCAACCATGGTGAACCGGGGCTCCTTGGGTCGCAGTGTTTCGGTGGTAAAGGGCTGTGGTGGTGTTGTTGGCACAGGCAATGAACTGCTTGCCGCTTGTTGAATTCGTCAAGCATTGGTGATAGTCAGCGGCTGGGATGGTCTTGACCTTGAAGTACATGAGTGAGTGGTAGAGGCCACACATCTGGGTGCACTGCGTCTGGAATTCCCCGGCTTTTGTCGCTTTGAAGTCGAACTTGTTCACGACGCCAGGAAGTGCGTACTGGGAGAAGGCAAATTCTTTGACATAAAAGCCGTGCACGACATCGAGCGAACTCAAGTTGAGTTGCACCGTCTCGCCAACTGGCAACACCAGTTCTGGATTTTCAGTTGACTGGCCAACCACGGTGACCATTGGGTTCTCAGGGTAGGAGAAGCGCCATCCCCACTGGAAGGCTACGACCTTCACCTTGGCTGGGGGGTTTGATACAAGGGCAACTTCTGGGTTTTCCACCACGATGGTGAAATAGAACAAGAAACCCACGATGATCGTTGGAATCACCGTATAAAGCACCTCAACCAGCGTGTTGTACTGGGTTTGACGCGGGATCTCGTTACTGCGACGGCGGTAGCGGATGGCGGCAAAAACAATCAGGACGAAGGTAAAACCTCCGACGATCAAGCCAGTCACCATGAAGCCCTGCCAGAGCTTGTAGACCTTGTGCGACGTTTCCGTCACACCTTGGTTGATGCCAAATCCAGGAATCTGGCATCCGGACAGAAGGATTGGGGCGATCGCCAGGGCAATCCATCCGAGGCCTTTGCGGCTTGGGCGGTTTTTGCTGGTTGGCGCAATCGCGGATTCGGTGCTGTTCGCGAGGTCGTTCACGGGGTCAACCTTAGCGCTCCACGCGCACCACTCGGCAGTTGCACAACAGCAATCTCCCCGCCACTTGAAGCGGCAGGGAGATTGCTGTTGCTTCAGTCCTGCTTTGGCTCAGATGAGGCCGGTGATGAAGCGTCAGTCTCGCCCTTGTCGCCGTCTTTGAGTCCCTTTTCAAACTCATTCTTGGCCGAGCCAAGTGAGCGGGCCATCTGCGGGATGCGCTTTGCGCCGAGCAGAAGCCCAACGACGACGATCAAAATGATGAGAACTTCTGGTGAGAAGATCGATCCAACCATGACAACTCCTTTAACTAGGTGTGAGCAATTTCGCTCTCAAACTCAGCGTATCGCTCTTGGTGAAAGCTGTGTGGGCAACCTCTCAGCCGGCAACAAAGACGCCCAGGGCAAGCGCTGCAAGTGATGCAGTTCCTGAAACAGAACCCCACAGAGCCAGTTGTGCCTTCGATTGAGCTCTCGTGTGCAAGAACGCGGCAATTCCAGCGGCTAAGAACATGATCATTTTGATACCAAAGACCACATTCCACCCGGTCGAAGCGTTGACCTGCATTGCAGAGCCGTGGCCCATTGAAGAACCCATTGACTCGCTGTGAAGGCTTGCGAGGTTCCACATGCCAGTCACAAACAGCACGCCATACGCGGGCCAAGCCAGCCGGTTAAAGGCGCGGGCAAGTGTCCGTGGTGCATCGGCGCCAAGGGTCTTTGCTGGACCGGTTAACGAAAGCATCGTGAATTGGCCACCAACCCACACTGCCGCCGCAAGGACGTGCAGGGTGAGTCGGATGCCATCGACTGGCGATGCGAGTTGCAACGCAGTCCCGCTCATTGCTACTTGCCTTGCCAGTTCGGCAATCGCTTCTCGGCAAAGGCCCTTGCTCCTTCGAGTGCATCAGCACTCGAACCAATTTCCGAGAAAGCAGCGTTGTTTGCTGCCCAAGCATCGTCTTCTGCCAGGTCGGCGGACTTGACCATGACTTCCTTCGAGCGACGAACTGCAAGTGGTGCGTTGGCGGCAATACGCTCAGCCAACGAAATCGCAGCGGCAAGAACCTCAGTCGCGGGCACAACGGTGTTCACAAGACCAAGCGCAGCTGCACGGTGAGCATCGATTGGGTCACCAGTCAGGGCCATTTCAAGGCCAATGGCAATGGGTACACGCTTTGGGAGGCGGATGAGGCCACCAGCGCCAGCGATGAGGCCACGCTTGGCTTCAGGAATTCCGAACTTGGCATCTTCTGAAGCCACAACCATGTCGCACGACAGCATCATTTCAAACCCACCTGCAAGCGCCGAACCATTCACTGCGGCGATCAGTGGCTTTGAGAACTTGCGCTGGGTCAGGCCACCGAAGCCCTTGTCGGTGATGGGGAATTCGCCAGTGGCGAAGGCCTTCAAGTCCATGCCGGCCGAAAAGGCTTTGTCGCCCGCACCGGTCAAGATCACGACCCAGACGTTGTCGTCGGCCTCGGCCTCATCGAGGAACTCTGAGAGCGCCAATGCTGCAGCGCGGTTCATTGCATTGCGAGCTTCTGGGCGGTTGATGGTCAAGATGTCAATGTGTCCGCGTCGTTCGCGGAGGACTTCGTCTGCCATGGGGTCTCCTCACGGGTTTGACCGGCGTTTACCGGCGTTGTGTTTGAGTGACGCTATCGCAGGCGAGATCGAACTGGGGAGTCGTGCAATGCTTGACGGGTGTCACATCCGCTCCCGCCTCTTCGTGAACGCTCTGTTGGCGTCGTTGTTGGTGGTTTTGCCCACGAGGGTCAAATGAATGGTCCTCGTGAACCAAGAAACATTTGGGCTGGAGCTGAAAACATGGGCTTAGTCGAACCAAGTGGGCTCGCCGCAGATACCTGGGAGCGCTTTGACGAAGCGGTCGAGGCTGTTTGTGCCGTTGGCGCCGACCACGTGGTGACTTCGCTTGAATGGGCTCGGCTTTCGCCGAGTCGGGGGAGTATCGATGCAGCAGTTCTTGGTCGCTACGGCGACCAACTTGAGTTGCTTCGAGCGTCTGGAATTCACCCCATTGTTCGGCTCGGAAGTGAGCTCGTTCCTGCTTGGGCTGGCGAGGAGTTTTGGTTACTCCCCGGTTCTCCAGAAACGTTTGTCGCAGCCATGGTGGAGATCGTTGAGTCACTTGGCGTGAACGCAGCGTCTTGGATTTCGTTCACGAACAGCGTCACGGCAACCATTGGCGGTTGGCTGAGCGGTGAACTCCCGCCCTTTCGGCGATTGGCGATTGCTGATGCGCGACTCGTTCTCGACAACTTCCTCACCGCACATGTCCTGCTTGCTGGCGAGCTCCATGCAAGAGGAGTTTCCTCACTTGGACTTGAACTGCCGGCTTTGGGCTACGAATTCTCGGGAGCCGTGGGTGTTGGACTTGAAGCCGCAAGAGCGGGAGCGTCGCTCAAAGCAGCCGTTGCCGCAGCACGACCAGACTTCGGTGCACGGTCAGCGGTGTTGATGGCACTCGATCCTTACGGAGTGAGTTGGCACACGTCGACGGCACGGAATCGAATCGTGGCGAAGGTGCTTCGACACGGGGGAGCTCTGCGTTGGGCCACTGAAGCAGAGCGCCTCGGCGCACAAGCCGCACGCACTGAAGTTGCCCTCAACCTCAATGCACGCTCAAAGCCGAGATATGAGCCGCCGTGGTCACTTTCGGTGGCCAAACCTCAAGCAACTAGTTCTCGGCCCCATCTGCTTCCAACAGATGCATCAAGCTCAAGTTGGTTCATTGATGAAGCAGTGGCGAACGTTGACAACGGCGTCGTCACGTCAACGTTGTTGAGTGGTGGCCTGCCCGGGTACTTGGACCGGCGAGCAAAACAACTCAGTGAAGTTGCCGGCCCGGTCCGCTACACCTACAACGCTCTGCTTGATGGCTATGTCGCTGGTTCATTTCGGGCACGGACCGGGCTCTTTGGCATTGACCGTGCTCGTGGACGTCGAGGGGTCAACTGGCTTCGAACTGACGCTTCAGGCAACGACGCGGCATCAGCGTTTGCTCGCTTGGCCGAGACCGTGCGAACAGCCCCACCCTCCTAGGGGAGCTCGTCTTCGACTTCTGCTTGGGCGGCAATGGCATTACCCAGAGCTTCTTGCTGCTCGAACGCTTCTTCGATTGAACGCTCTTTCCTCTTGCCCAGCCGGTGCATGACGATGAAACCACCAACGACCAAAACCATGACTGCATACTGCGCCCAACTCGCATACTGCTCGACCTTTTGATAGGCGTTGCCAGCGAGGAATCCGAGGTAGCAAAACAGCGAGCCCCACACAATGCCGCCAATGGCGTTGGCAATGAGGAAGGTTCGATAATGCATTCGGGCAATGCCGGAAAGACCAGGGACCATGGCTCGCAAGAAGGCAGTGAAGCGTCCGAGAAAGACAATGACCGCACCTTTTGACCGCACGAGATCAAGTGCCCAATCAATGAGACCCCGACGACTGTGGAGCATGCGAAGGCTCAAGATGCGCTCACCATAATGATGGCCAATCGCGTAGCCAACCGAGTCGCCAACAATGGCGAACACGATCACGACCGCCATCAAGATACTGAGGTTGATGGTGCCACGACCATGACTTGCGAGGACGCCGCCAACCACTACGGCGGTCTCAGCCGGAAGCACAAATCCAATGAGCAGTGCCGCCTCGGCGAAGACTAAAGCGCCAACAACGACGTAGATGAGCAGTGCCGGAAGAGTCGAAAGATGGTCGAGAAGCCAACTAAGCATCCCCCTAGCCTGCCAGAGACCTCTTCACTCTGCGACAATGGGGTATGGCTCAGCGCACTCGTCCCGTTTCGAAGCAGGAAACACCTGTGACCACGTCTGGTCGAGGTGGAAACGTTCTTGGTGCTCCCCCTCGAGGCTGGGCACTTGCTGGATGGGCATTACTGCCTCTTCGGCTCTTCCTCGGTGTGACGTTCACGTTTGCTGGACTCCAAAAAATTGCCAATCCCGACTTCTTCTCCAAGACCTCCAACAACGGCGTTTACGCCCAGATGCTCCAAGCGGTTCGCCATTCACCGATTTCGTTTCTGCTCAGCCACCTCGTCGAACACTCAACGCTGCTTGGTTGGGCAATGGCGCTTGGTGAACTCGCCATTGGCCTTGGCATGCTGCTTGGACTCTGGGGCCGCATTGCTGCGATTGGTGGAGTGACGATTGCCTTCTCGTTGTTCTTGTCGGTGAGCTTTCACACCAACCCCTATTACTTGGGATCAGACCTCGCCTATGCCCTTGCGTTTACCCCATTTGTGTTTGCCGGGACGCCAGTGTTGTCGCTCGATGCCCTCGTGCGAAAGCGGGCGAATGTTCGCGGTGCGGATGGCAATCAAGAACTCGTTGTTGTCACCATGAGTTCGGTTCGCCAGATCTGCAACAACGCTGCACCGAAAGATCAGTGCCTCGCAACGAGTGCTGCCTGCTCGGCTTCTCGCTGCCCAGTGTTGCGTGAGCCCCAAACAATGCTTGCTCGCCGCGGCATTGACGACGTTGCTCGTCGCCAGCTCATGCTCGGAGGCGCCGCGGCAGCAGTAACTGCTGTTGGTGCGGTTGCAACCGCAGCAGTCGTTGCAGGCGTTGGCCGAGCGGGAACCTCATCAACGTCGACGACCACACCAGTAACGCTCAATCCCGGTTCAAATTCAGCCAACGGTCGACGCATTGGCAAGGCAACCGATGTACCTGTTGGTGGTTCGGCCACCTTCACCCTTGCCGACGGAACGCCAGGCATTGTGTTGCAGCCAACGAGTGGGACCTTTGCTGCCTATGACGCCGCATGCCCACATCAAGGATGCCCGGTGAGTTACTTCAAGAGCCAAGACCTTTTGGTTTGCCCTTGCCACGGTTCGCAGTTCAATCCGCAAAACGGCGCCTTAGAAGTGGGGCCTGCCGTGACGGGGCTGATTTCGTATCCAGTCACGGTCATCAACGGTGTGCTCTACGTCAAGGTCTGAGCACCACCTCGTTCAAAGTGGGAGAATGAAAGTATGCGCTTGCTGCTTGTAGAAGATGAACTGAATTTGGCTGCTTCTGTGGTCTCGCTCCTCGCTGAAAATGACTTTGAGGTTGATCACGAACCCAACGGTGCGCAAGGTTTTGAACTTGCCAGGTCGGGAAACTACGAAGCCATCATTTTGGACATCATGTTGCCTTCAATGAATGGCTACACCATCTGCTCGAAACTTCGAGCGGCTGGCATCACGACACCGATCTTGATGCTGACGGCCAAAGATGGCGAATATGACGAAGCCGAAGCACTCGATACCGGCGCTGATGACTTCCTGCGGAAGCCGTTTTCTACAGTCGTCCTTGTTGCTCGAGTTCAAGCCCTCATTCGTCGACGAAGTGGTGTGAAGGGCCCAGTCTTGCAACTTGGTGACCTCACGATCGACCCTGACGAACACCGTTGTCGCCGTGGCGACGTCGAAATTGATCTCACTCCTCGAGAGTTCTCATTGCTTGAGTACTTGATGGCCGCACAAGGTGCAGCGAAAACCAAGCAGGACATCATTGATCACGTGTGGGGCAGCGACTTCGACGGTGACCTCAACATTGTTGAGGTCTACGTTGGCTATCTGCGACGCAAGATTGATCGACCTTTTGATCGCTCAACCGTTGAGACGGTGCGCGGCATTGGCTACCGACTCGCTGCTGAAGACCAGTAACACGAAGGTGGCCGGATCGGTCAGAGCGAAGTGGCGGGGTTCAGTTCGCTTCAAGGTGGCGATTGCGGCATCGTCGATTGCAACCTTCAGTCTGCTCTTTGTCGGATCAGCACTCGTGTTGCTGGTGCATCGCTCGCTGGTTGATTCTGTGAGTTCTGCTCTTCAGCGTGAAGTTGCGCTCACCGCAACCGGAATTACTGAGGGTTTTATCCCTGGGGAATCAAGTGCGCTTTCTGGCACAGTCGTCCAAGCGCTCTCAACCTCTGGTGGCGACGTCCTCTATGCCTCGAGTGGTATTTCGGGAACTGCTCGAATCAGTAATGATCAGCCTGTGAGCAACGCTGTCGTCCCGGTTGCCATTTCGCCAGCCTTTGCTGCGCAAAATGACTTCAATCTGGCCTTTGGCGCCACCACGGCATCAACTCGCTTTGGCGCCATCATTGTCTATGCCGCTGGGTCCACTGCTCAAGCAGATGCAGCAACGCGCATCTTGGTGATTGAACTCGGCGTCTTGGTGTTGCCAAGTGTCGCACTCCTGACTGCGCTGATCTCGTGGTGGGTGGTTGGAAGGTCACTTCGACCCGTTGAAGCAATTCGACGCGAAGTTGCTGAAAT
>CANGPX010000010.1 GCA_947456095.1 Acidimicrobiaceae bacterium | reverse complement strand
GGTGCACAACAACTGGAAGCAAGCCATTGTCGAAGTTGCCGAAACTGACACGGTATTTCTCAACCGGTTCTCGAGGCCAGGGCTTCGGGCACTGCGCACAGAACGCACCAGTCGACTTGAACATGACGACAATGTCTCAATGGCGGAATTTGGCCGAGTGGCTGATCTGTATTTCGGCGGCGACATGGAAGCTGCCATTGCCCTTGTTGGACAAGTGATGGGACGCATTGGCTCAGTCGAGCCAGTGGCGGAGATTTTGGCATCAACGATGGAAGGCTTCTACGAAACCGTTGAGCGCTTGCAGCGCTTTTCTCGCTAGATCAGCCTGCGCCAAGCAGCAGTCGACCGCCGGCATAATCAAAGACCACTGATGGATAACGGCTGAAGACATCTGAGCCGAGCAAGCCACTGAATCCCACTTGAAGCAATGGTCCAAGGCTGAGGGTGGAAAAGAGCATGGGGGGAAGTCGTTGGCCCCCCATTGACCAAGATCCTGAGAGCACGTAGGGAGTGGTGATGGTGGAGCACACCGTTGAACCTTTTTCAACGAACTTCGTCGGCGTGAGCCCTAAGTGAGCAGCGGTCTTGTCGTCAAGAAGCGTCCCAGAAGATCCGGTATCTGGTGCGAGGGCAATGCGAGTTCCTGATCCGAGGGAGACGGAGACCTGCATCTCGGTGTAGTTGCGACCGCTTTGGACAACCATTGGAGCTGAGACCGTCACGTGCCCGTGAACAAGCTGTGGAGGTGTTTTGGGCCCACTGTTTCCTTCCAAGTAGGAATCGTGGTCCGGCTTTGGTCCTTGACGATTTGCAACAACGAGTTGTTGGTGCAAAAAGTCCAGGCGAATTGCACCAAAGCGACTCCACACATCAGACCCAAGGAGCCCCCAAGCATTGTCCTTGCCGCCAAAACCAGGCATGTCTTGGACTTGAACAGATTGTGGAGCCAACCACAAGCCGCCTGCTGCCCACGTTGCGACCTTGGCTGGCCGAGCCGTTGAGGTGCAGCCTGCTCCAGAAGATCCTGTTTGAGGTCCCGACCACGAAAGGTGCAACTGTTTTTGCAAAGACGCGTCAATGGTGGTGGTGGCTGCACCAGTGTCAACAATGAACGCGTAAGGGCCTTTGTCGCCAAAGCACACATTGACGGTTTCAACTGCTTGGGCACCAGCTCGGCTGACTCGCATCGGGATCGAGGTTGATCCATCGCTGTGGTGAACAATTCCTCGACAGCCAAGGGACGCTGAGATGACGTCGAAATTTCCGCTTGAGATGGCAGTGGTTGATGACGTGCAGCCAGTTGTTGTGAAAGCGACTACACCGAGCAGAGCTGCGAAAAATTTGCGCACGAACCAAACGTAGTTGGCAAGAGATGCTCGTGTTCTGTCGTTTCAACCCCATCCACCTTTCCGATACGGTTAACCCGTGGCCCAGCCAATGACAATTCTCCTCCCGCCCTCCGAAGGAAAGGCAGGAGGAGGGAAAAAAGCCACCAAAGCGGGTCGCTTCGATGAAGAACTCGATCGCCCGAGATCAGCAGTCATCAAATCGCTCCATCGAGCCGTTCGCGACATTGATGAGGCCGGTGCCAAGAAGTTGTTTGGGGCAACTGGCTTTCTGCTCGAGCGTGCTCTTGAATGTGCAAAGGCAACTGGCCAAGAAGATGCCCCAACCCTTCCAGCTTGGCAGCGCTACACCGGAGTGGTCTGGGAGCATCTCGATCCAGCCACGCTGAACCCGGTGCAGCTCGATTGTCTCATCGTGCCGTCAGGGCTCTATGGGATGTCTTCGGGCAATGATCCAATTGTCGACTTTCGCCTCACGATGGCCGCATCGCTGCCAGCGGTTGGAACTTTGGCCAAGTACTGGCGCCGGAGTTTGACGCAAGTGCTCATTGACACTGTTGAAGATGGCGTGGTCTTTGATCTCTTGCCAGCCGAACACCGAAGTGCTTTTGATGGCCGCGCACTGATGCGCCTTGAGAATTACGTCTCCGTCGACTTTGTCCGCAGAGACGGACACGGCACAGCCGGCCACGCGGCAAAAGCCGTGAAGGGCATGATGGCGAGAACGCTGCTTGATGCCGGTCTCGATGGAGCCCGTCGGTTCAATTGGCGAGGCTGGAAGAGTGTGGTGCGCAACAACCAGATTGTGGTGGTTGCGCCGTAGGAGACCGAGCTGCCTAGATGAGCGGCTCGTTGTCCTCTCGCATGAGCTTGCGCTCAAGCGACTTCATGCCCTTTCGGCGAGCGAGTTTGATCGCAAGCATGCGGGCAAAAAAGGGCAGTCGCGAACAGACGCCAAGTGCGGACACCACTCGCTCAGAAAATGTCGTTGGACGAACTTGGAATTTCACCAAGGTGCGCTCGCAGCCGGTGTAGTGAACGTGGCTCGACCAAAAGAAGCGCTGCATGATGGCCTTTGTTGTCCCAATAGCTGAGAATGCATCGTGGACGTAGATCTCTGAACCGGGAGCCATGTAGGGCAGCCAGCCATCAAAGTCAGCCAAGGTGCTCTCCAAATCGTGAGCGCCATCAACCCAAAGCAGACCTACTGGCGTGCCGTCCCACTGCGCTGAGGCTTCACTGGAGATTCCCCGGAACAGATCAATCCGGCTTGCCACCCCAGCCGCCTCAATATTGGCGGTGAACTTCTCGAGCGATTCGGGACCGCCACCCCAGCGAGGATCATCAAAGGGGTCAACCGCTGTCAGGCGGGAATCTCCTTGGAGGCCACTGGCAATCAGAATCGCCGACTTGCCCCGGTGGCTCCCAATTTCAACGGCAACGGTTCCCGGCAAGAGCCGACGACCAGCTTCAAACAGTGCTTTGCCCTGGGCGGGAAGCAGCCATCCTTCTACGCCACTCGCTGCTTGCCAAGCGTCCTCAAACGTGGTTGCCATGGCACGAACTGTAGTGCCCACATTGGTGTGGCCACATGAGTTTTCGCAGTTGAATGCAACAATGCCCCGAGACGAGTCTCGGGGCATTGTTTCTCCAAGCGTGAGAACTTCTGAGTTACTGCGCAGCAACTTCCTTCTTCACCCTGCCAGCGGATCCAATCATGTAGATCACAAAGGAGATCGCGAAGCCAACCGGGAAGGCCAAGTCACCGAGGTCGCCATTGTGCTTCGGTGCGTAACCCGAGAACCATGGGTTATTGGCGAAGAAGTAGATCGACGTCGCCGTTGCGACAATGAAGGCAATGGGGCCAACGTAGTTCTCATGGTTTCGGAAAAGGTAGTGCTCAACTGAGGCACCCCTGCGCAGGATCTTGTCAGCGAAGATGACGCCGAGCCATGGTCCAATCCAGTACGACATGATGAGCAGGAAGTTCTCGAAGTTGTTGCCTGGGCTACTCATGGACCAGTGGGCCACAAAGAAGCCAGCAATGCCGAAGACGATGGCAAAGATTCCTCGAAGTGGCAACTTGTGGGCACGAATACCAAGGGTCAAAAATGACATTGAACCCGAATAGATATTGAGTGCGTTGGCGCAGATTGAGCCGAGCACAATGCCAAGCAGCACGAGTTTGCCGAGCCAGCCAGGCAGCAAGTTGGTGAAGTCACCAACGGGGTTCGTGCCTGGTCCGTAAGCCTTGAGGCCTGCAGTTGCCGCACCAGCGCCAACGATCTCGAGAATCGCAGCGGATCCAAACAACCCAAGTCCGGCAGAAAGACCGGCAACCTTGCGATTTTCAGTCTTTGGCAGGTAGCGCGAGTAGTCCGAAGCAAAAGGGTTCCAGCCAGCGGCGTAGCCGTAAACGGCACCGAGAAACACCAAGAACGCGCCAGGGAAGTACCAGTGGCTCGGCGCACTTGGGTGACTCTTGCTCAAGGCAATGACCGCAGCGGCACCGAAGACAATGACGAGATACGGCATGAGGTAGCGCTCGACCTTTTGCACCAAGTTGTGTCCAATGAAGGCCACTGTGATCTGCACAATCACGACAATCAACAATGCCCAGACGCCACTCATGTGTGCCAAGGTCGACAACGCAAAAGCACCAGACGCACTGTTCACGGCAAACCAACCAATACCGGCGGCGAACCAGTTCGCCAGTGCCGGTGGGATGTTGCCGAACTTGCCAAATGCAGCTCGTCCAACGACCATCTGCGGCACGCCGTAGCGGGGGCCGTCTTGGGTCAAGAAGTAGTGGGCGGTTGCGCCGAGAGCGTTTCCAAGAAGAATGCCGAGGACGGCTTGAACGAAACTCAAACCGAACAGCACGCCGAGGGCACCAACATAAATGGTGGCGAACTCAAGGTTCGGGCTCACCCATACGGCAAACATGTCACGGGCTTTGCCGTGGCGATCGCCATCAGGAATCGCTTCAATGCCTCCGGGCTCAACAGCAAGAACCTTCTCGCCATATTCACCTTCTCGGAATTCCATGTCCGGTTCGTTATTAGTCACGCGTACCCCTCTCCTTGGTGCGTTGATAGGCCATCAACATCTGACCTCACCTCAACGTAGCGAGTTTTCGTGAGCGAATGGGGGACTGTCGGGCGATAGAGCCGAATCGCTGACCCCAAGATGCACAATGTGGAAAGGCAAAGTGCAACGAAGAAGCCAAGACTCATGGCGCCTGTGTGGTCAATTGCTTGGAGCCGGTCAGCCTCGCGATTGATCTTCGAAACTTCCAAGGTGTCGAGCTCCATGTGGAGAATAGCGGCGAGGACTCAGACGTAGCCAACGACGGAGACCTTGTCGAGTAACGCGAGTGGGGCAGAGGGCGAAAGGTCGGTTGAAGACGACGATTTCAAGAAGATGAGGGTCACGAGACTCGAACGAATAAGGGCGAGTGGGGTGATCTCGTGGTTGGCCGGTAAGAGACTGTCGGAATCGACGGAGCCAGAACAATCAGTAATTGCAGCAATATTGCCAATGAAGTGCGAAACCGGGCGCTGCATATTGATGGGGTAGGTGCCACGTGACCAGTTTCGCCATGGCCCCGGCCGAATCAGCATTCTTAAAGTCCAAGCCGGAGTACTTCACCGTCGACTTGGAGTTGGGCGAGGTCTTGGCCCAAGAAGGAACGGAGAACCGCTGGTTAAAACTCTTTAGAGGGTTTGACTCGTCCACGAGCTTGGGGACGGGTACTCGGTGTCCTCAAAGCAAAGAGCGAGTTCTTGGTTGCTTGAAGAGAGGTGGCGCTGCAAGCGGGACTCGTTGGCAAAGCCGGCTTCGACTGAGAGTAACTGATGGGTGTAGCCACTCACCAAGGTCGCCGAGGCAGGCTGTGAGTGCTGAACGTGATGCCAATGTTCGCAGTTCGACCGTTCACCTGTCAGGCTGAAGCAATGACAACTGCTCTTGCCTATGCACTGCACCGCCCAACAGGTCGCTTCGAGCCAACCGAGATTGTTCGAAGAGAACTTGGGCCAAATGATGTCGCGATCACGATCTTGTTTGCCGGTATTTGTCATTCAGACATCCACACCGCTCGACAAGAGTGGGGCAAGGTCACCTTCCCCCTTGTTCCTGGCCATGAAATCGCTGGCATTGTTGAAGCTGTTGGATCAGCAGTAACGAGTCACGCAGTGGGCGACCGAGTAGGCGTCGGCTGCATGGTGAATTCTTGTCGCAGCTGCGAGAACTGCTTGGCTGGCCATGAGCAGTACTGCGCCAAGGGCAATGTCGGCACCTACAACTCCAAGGATTTCGATGAAACAATCACCCAAGGTGGCTATTCCACCAGAGTGGTAGTCAACGCACACTTCGTGCTCAAGATTCCGGCTGGCATCTCTTTGGACGTGGCTGCACCGCTTCTGTGTGCTGGGATCACGATGTACTCACCGCTCAAGCGTTGGGGCACCGAAACTGGCAAGAAAGTCGCAATCTTGGGTCTTGGAGGACTTGGACACATGGGCGTGAAGATTGCTTCAGCAATGGGGGCTGAAGTCACGATCCTCAGTCGCACTGCCGCCAAACAAGCTGATGCCGCAGCCCTTGGCGCGACCAACTTCTCCTTGACTGACGGAGACTCACTCAAGAAGCTGCGCAGTTCGTTTGATCTCATTGTCAATACCGTGTCAGCCACCATCAACGTCGAGTCCACCTTGTCGCTGTTGCGCTTCAATGGCGTCTTGGCCAATGTTGGTGTCTCGCCCGAACCGTTGTCGACCCGCTTTAGCCCGTTGGCCCAGAACAACCGAGTGCTCGCGGCCAGTGGTATTGGGGGCATCAATGAAACTCAGGAAATGCTCGACTTTTGCGCTGCACATGGGGTTGGTTCCACGATCGAGACGATTTCGGCCAGTGATATCGACGCTGCCTACGACCGAGTAGTCGCAAGCGATGTGCGATACCGGTTTGTGATTGACGTCTCGACATTTTGAGCAGTACCGGTGAGTCAGTTCACATGGGACCTTTGGATGAGAACGTGACCAGCAATCTCGACACAGATGGCAACCATGCAGTTGTCGTCGACGAGCGCGAGGTCATCGGCCAAAGATCCTCACGGCATCGAAGAGGTGGACATTGCTCGTTGACGAGCCGAATGCTTTCAACTTCTCCTGCCTTCGTCCAGTGGCGATGAACAAGACGGACGGAATTGATCCACCGTGGATGAAGTCCCATGACGTGGCAGTGGCAGAAGGACGGTCGACCTATTGCGATCCGAGTACGGGATTGACTGTCACTACTGAACTTGGTCACCGCCGCCGTGGCTCATGTTGTGCGAACCAGTGTCGACACTGCCCCTACTGACAACTCAGAGCGATTGCAACTTGGTAAAGGCTTTGGATTCACAGGAGGGTGAACAACTCCACATCGCGCTTAGCCAAGTCCACATCAACTACTCGAGCACCTCTCGAGTACGACGAGATGAGGGACTTAGCTTGGCACTTCGCCAATGATGCTGGCCCGCTCCATCACCCTGCGCCGAGGCCAGTAGTCGCTCAGAGCAAAGTGCTGGACTGCTCGGTTGTCCCACATGGCAACAGAGTGTTCTTCCCAAACAAAGCGACACTGATACTCAATGGTGTTGGTCTGTGAACTAAGGAAGTCAATCAGCGCGTTCCCTTCGGTCTCAGAGAGCCCAACGATTGATTCGGTGAAGGCCCGGTTGACATAGATGAGCTTGCGTCCGGTCTCGCCATGGGTGCGAACAACTGGGTGTGTTGTTGGTGGATACTGCTCATGCATTGCCTTGCGTCCCGCCTCATCCAAGGTGTGTCCAAAGGCTTTCGTGAAGTCGTTGACGGCAAAGAGCGTGGCAATGCGATCCTTCGTCTTTTGGTCGAGTCCTTCATAGGCCGCATACATGTCGCAGAACACGGTGTCTCCACCGATGGGGGGCAGTTCAATGGCATGCAGGACCGCAGCCGCAGACGGGAACGCCCTCCAGGGAACGTCTGAGTGCCAGACATTTTCGAAGCCGCCAACTTGGGCTTCTTTTTCGAAGCGAACGAGTTCGGGCTGACTGGTATTCGAAGGAATAAATGGATGCACCTCGAGTTCGCCAAATCGACGGGCAAAAGCGACATGTTGTTCTGGAGTGAACGGTTGGTTTCGAAAGAACAACACTTTGAAGTCGAGCAAGCACCGGCGGAGCTCAGCCACGAGTTCTTGAGAGAGTTCACCAGTGAGATCAACCCCGCTCACGAGGCCACCAATGGTTGCTCCGAGTTGGCGAACCGAAAAACCCTCATAGGAGAGCAGTCCGAGCCGTTCACGCTCGTCAGCCAAATGGGTGACTGGACCCACCATGATGGGGAACGGATGAAGCTTCACGCGCTTTGGTTCGACAATTGATGCTGGATCAACGAGTTCAGCCACTTTTTTCTCCAAGATTGTCGAGTAGTTCAGCTTTGACTCGGCAAATGTATCGCTGAAATACTCTGCGCTCTTCCTCGCAGAGTCACTGATGGAAGAGGCGACTGAGTGACGAGCGATCGAGGAAGTCTTGGCAAAACACAAGGGAGTGAGCCTTTTGGCTCACTCCCTTGTACGTGGCAGAAGCCCGAGGGCAAACCGTTCACTTGTCGTTTCGAGCGAGATTCACTGGAGGAATCAGCCCAATTTGTGGAGATGCCGGGAATCGAACCCGGGTCCTTCGGTACCTCAGTGAGCCTTCTCCGAGCGCAGCCGACGAAAGATTGTCGGGGTTTACCGTGCCGTCGGCATCGTGGTGAACCCGTAGCTCACTTCAATTTCCCGCTGAGACCGTAGGCACTTCTCGGCGGTAAGTTCCCCTGGATGACGCCCAAGATCTACCCCGGGGAACTGGGAGCAGGTGGACGTCGCCGTTATTTAAGCGGCGAGCGCAAGCGTAGGCTTGGCATTTATTGTTTTTCCCGACTCTTTAACGTGGATTCGGAGACCACGGCTCGCTTCTCTCACCTCGACAGCCAAAGTCGAGACCAATCATCCCCTTGCTCCAAGCACTTTGCTCAGACCCTCACTGTACCTCCTCGGTGTCATAGGCCACCGGGCCGCCTGAAGGTTCTACAAGAACCGACTCGTTGACTTGCGGGCTCGGTCCATGTCGCGTTTTGCATCGCGCTCAGCAAGTGCGTGGCGTTTGTCGTGGGTCTTTCGGCCCTTGGCGAGACCGAGTTCCACTTTGGCACGACCTTCTTTGAAGTAGAGCTTCAGCGGGATAAGGGTGACTGGCTGGCGCTCAAGTTCAAGCTTCATGTCTTTGATCTCTGATCGATGCGCCAGGAGCTTTCGTCGGCGATCAGGGTCATGGCTGCCAAATCCATGGGAAAAACGCCACGGTGGGATGTGGATGCCAATGAGCCAAAGTTCGCCACCTTCAACTCGAGCAAACGAATCGCTTAAGACAGCGTGGCCTTCTCGAAGCGACTTGACCTCAGAGCCTTGCAGGACAATTCCGCATTCATAGGTTTCCAAGATGTCGTAGTCGTGCCGGGCGCGACGATTCGTCGCAACGACCTTGTCACCTGAATCGTTCGCTGCTTTTTCTGCTCGCTTTGCGAGTTGTTGTTTCGCCCTAGCCACAACGTCATGCTACGACCGCGAGGTGCGCTTTTATTCCTTGGCTTGCAAAGACAAGGAGAGAAGCCCATCCCGGGCGGTAAACGGGTGCACTTGCGTGGCGAACAAGACGACGCCCGCGAGAGCCGCTTGCCGGTTCAAACCGTCAGAATCGATCGAAATCTGGGAGTTGATTAGTGGAGAGTTCAGCGCAGTCATCAAGAAACTTCCAAGTGAAGGTGGCAGTCACTACGCTGAGGAGGTGCTCACGATTTCTCACGCAACCCAACTCGAGGTCATTGCACATTGTCTCAGTTGCGTACCTGAAGAAGCCTGTGGGCTTCTCATTGGCGACTACGCCAGCGAGGTTGTGGACCATGTGGTTCCAACCGAGAACGTGGCACATTCGGCCATGGTCTACACCGTGGACCCAGGTGCGTTTCTCGCTGCTGACCGGGCAGCAGCAAAACAAGGCTTTGACGTCATTGGGGTCTATCACTCGCATACGCACACTGAGGCGTATCCTTCGCCGACTGACGTGAGCCAAGCTCCCGACCCAGGTTGGCACTACGTGCTGGTGTCTCTGCGCGACATTGTTCCGGTTTTTCGCAGCTACTCGATTGTTGAGGGCACGGTCACCGAAGAACTGGTCGTCACTCAGTAACATCGCGGTCGAGTAGCGCTGCTACGGTCACGTCATTGAATTCTCGATAGGAGCCACGATGTCTTCCACTGCTATTGCCCTTCCTTCGCCAAAGCGCCGAGTGCTTGCCGACGCTCTTCCACACAGCTTGTTGATGGACATTGTCTTGGTGTTCGCCGGAGCGGCACTCACTGGACTCTTGGCTCAGTGGGAAATCCCCTTCTCGCCCGTTCCAATGACTGGACAGACCTTGGGCGTCCTTCTCGCTGGCGCTTCGCTGGGTGCGGTTCGCGGTGGGCTGTCCATGGTGCTCTACGTCGGCGCTGGTATGGCTGGGCTCCCATGGTTTGCTGGCGCCGCCTCGGGCTACCCAGCAGCAACGTTTGGCTACCTTCTGGGCTTCATTGTGGCCGCTGTGGTGCTTGGTTTCATTGCTCAAACTGGTCGGGACCGTCACGTCGCACAAGCCATCTGGGCGATGTTCTTGGCTGAAGCGATCATCTATGCCTTTGGCGTGACGTGGCTTAAAGTTGACCTGCACGTGACCTGGGCGATGGCTGTTGAATACGGGTTCTCGCCGTTTATTGTTGGCGATCTCGTGAAGATGCTGATTGCTGCTCTCATGTTGCCCGCTGCTTGGCACGTCATTGACCGACTGGGTCGCAACAACTAACGACATGGCTCGAGTGTGCCTTACGGGTGAGTTGGCACGGTAGAATGGTGACCAGTTCAGTCGGGTTTCACTTGTCAGTACAAGTGGCCTGAACACCTTGGAGGTGTCATGACGGTTTCGATTCGTATCCCTACGGTGCTCCGCCCGCAAACTGGCGGTGCGGCATTGGTTGCTTTTGAAGGCTCGACCATTGGCGAAGTGCTCAACCAAATGGTGGCTGCACACCCCGGTCTTGCTGGCCAGGTCTTTAGCGCTGATGGCTCACTCCACAAATTCGTCAACATCTACGTGAACGACGATGACGTCCGCTACACCGGTGGCCTTGAGACTCCTGTTGCAAGTGGTGACGAGGTCTCGATCCTTCCTGCAGTTGCCGGTGGGGCGGCCTGAGGACGATGGCTGTTTACCAGTCAGTCCTCGATCTCATTGGTGAGACACCAATCGTCGATGTCTCGGCGTTAAGCCCAAACCCCAACGTGCGGATCTTGGCCAAGCTGGAAGGCCGCAACCCGGCCGGCAGTGTGAAAGATCGTATTGCCAAGAATTTGATTGAGGCAGCTGAGCGAGACGGACTGCTCATTCCCGGCGCTCCAGATCAAATCCTCATTGAGCCATCGTCAGGCAATACCGGCATTGGACTCGCCATGGTTTGCAAGTTGAAGGGCTACCACTTGAAAGTGGTGATGCCGGCAAATGTGTCGATTGAGCGTCGACAACTCCTGCTTGTTTGGGGTGCAGAGATCATTGAGTCGCCAGGTAGCGAAGGCTCGAACGGTGCGGTTCGCATGGCGCACCAGTTGGCAGCCGAGCACCCGGAATGGGTCTTTCTCTATCAATACGCAAATCCGGCCAACCCTGAAGCGCACTACCGCACAACGGGTCCAGAAATCTTCCGTGACGTCCCTGATCTCACCCACTTCATTGCTGGACTCGGCACCTCAGGCACGTTGATGGGCGTCGGCAAGTTCTTAAAAGAACAGAACCCTGCCATTCAACTGTGGGCGATCGAGCCACCATCGGGTGAAATGGTTGATGGTCTTCGGAACTTAGATGATGGCTACATCCCTCCGGTGTTCACCGACAATCATGGCGAGCAACTCCTTGATCGAAAAACGGTTGTTCGGCCTCGTGAGTCGCTCGAATGGACCCGGAAAATGATCGAAGTAGGGCTTTTCGTTGGCATTAGTTCTGGAGCCATCATGGCCGGGGCTGTGCGCTGTGCCAGCCTCATCCCAGAAGGTGAATCAGCCACCATTGTGACGATTGCCTGCGATGATGGGTGGAAGTACCTCTCAACGGGTGCTTGGACTGATGACTTGGACGAAGTCGTCGAACGCGCAAAGCGCATCATCTACTTCTAGAAAATCAGGAGACCACCTTGACGGTTGAATCAGCAAACACTCGCGGCGACGGCCGCGCCCTCAATGAACTTCGGCCCATCACGTTTGAGCGTGATTTCACGACAATGGCCCTCGGTTCGGTTCTCGTCAGCTTTGGTGGCACTCGGGTACTGTGCACGGCGTCAGTTGAAGAGAAGGTCCCTGGCTGGATGCGCGGCAGCGGTAAGGGCTGGGTGACCGCTGAATACTCCATGCTTCCGGGTGCTTCTCCTGAGCGGGTGAGCCGAGAAGCGGCCAAGGGGAAGCAATCTGGCCGAACGCAAGAAATTCAGCGCCTCATCGCTCGCTCGCTTCGCTCGGTGGTGGACCTTGTTGCTCTTGGTGAAGTGCAGATCACGGTTGACTGTGATGCCCTCCAAGCTGATGGCGGAACCCGAACGGCATCGATTTGTGGTGCGTATGTTGCGCTGCATGATGCCTGTACTCGCCTCATCGAGCGTGGCGTACTGACCGCAAGCCCATTGACCGACTCCATTGCTGCAGTGTCGGTTGGCATTATTGACGGCGTGGCCATGCTCGATCTTCCCTACAGCGAAGACTCACGCGCTGACGTTGATATGAACGTGGTGATGACGGGTAGTGGCCAATTTGTTGAAGTGCAAGGAACGGCCGAACAGCAGCCATTTAGTCGCCAAGAACTCGATGCCCTTCTTGATTTGGCTGCAGGCGGCATTGCCGAGATCACAAAGGCGCAACAAGCAGTCCTTGCTACGCCTCCAGCTCAGCGCTAGGCCTTCACGTGCTGACGCTTGTTTGTGCGACGGCCAATCCTCATAAGACTCAAGAGCTCGGTGAGCTCTTGAGTGTGCTTGGCTCGTTTACCTTGGTGCCTCGACCAAGCAATGTGGGTGACATTGACGAAGACGGTGACACGTTTGTTGACAATGCCATTATCAAAGCGGAAGCAATTTGTCTCGCTACGGGGAAAGCGGCGATCGCTGATGACTCGGGACTGCTCGTCGCAGCCCTTGAGGGGCGACCTGGAGTGCATTCAGCTCGCTATAGCGGTGTTGGAGCAACTGATGCAGACAACAGAGACAAGCTCTTGGCTGAGATGCAAGGGGTTGCTGACAGAAGAGCAACGTTCACGGCCGCCATTGCCGTGGCGTTTCCTGATGGCGTGATCATTGTGGCTGAAGGCGAAGTCCATGGCACCATCACGACAAGGGCGACTGGCAAAGACGGCTTTGGTTATGACCCGCTGTTTGTGCCCAATGAAGGAGATGGCCGGAGTTTTGGCGAGATGACCGCTACGCAAAAGCATGAACTCAGTCATCGTCGTCGAGCGCTTGAATCACTCGTCGCCGCCTTGAGCCATGCAGGCAGGCAGTGAAGCAGCGTTCTCTCCTCGGTCTTGGAGTTCTGGCGATGCTCGGTGCTTTGCTCGGCGCGTTGCCGGCCGGTCACGCAACAGCAAGTGACTTGCCCCTCCATGGAATCTCGGTTGCCCTTGATCCTGGTCACAACGGCAAAAATGGTGCTTCCTCCTCTATCAGTCGCTTGGTCGACGCCGGTGGATTTTGGAAGGCCTGCGACACTGATGGGACCTCAACGAAATCTGGGTATCCAGAACACGCCTTCACTTGGGCGTTTGTCGCTGAACTGCAAGCACAACTGAAAGCCAATGGAGCCAAGGTCTACCTGTCAAGACCAAACGACCAAGGCGTTGGCCCGTGCATTGATGAGCGAGGTTTGTTTGCTGATCGCCTCCATGCAACGGTTGCCATTTCAATCCATGGTGACGGCGGGCCAGATTCCGGGCGGGGATTTGAAGTCATTGAACCAGGCATGCCACCGCGTCGCGACAACTCACTTCGGCCCAATCTTCATCAGTCAGCACTTTTTGGGTCAGAACTTCGTCAAGCCCTCGTCGATGTTGGACACCTGCAGCCCTCGACCTACCTCGGTCGAAATGGAGTGGGTCAACGCTCCGACTTGGGTGGACTCAATTGGTCTCGGGTGCCAAAGGTCATGATTGAGCTCCTCAACATGAGAAATCGGAGCGATGCGTCCATGTCGACTTCGGCTTCTTGGCGAAAATCAACGGCTCACGCCTTGGTGGTTGGCATTGCCTGGTATCTCCAGGGTCACCCTGACACCACGAGTGCGAAGCAACTGTCCTTCGCAGCGTGATCTGAGAAAAGCAAAAGTGCGCTCGAGGGGTCAACGGCAGTAGATTGCCCTGAGTTGACCGAACGGTGAGGGGACGTCGTGGACGAAGCGACACGAACAGCATTCATTGGAACAGAGATTGGTCGCACGACCGTCGTCGTAGAGCGAAGTGCAGTTTCGTTCTTCGCTCAGGCGGTCCTCGATGACGACCCGATCTACCGCGACCAGCGCGAGGCTGAAGCAAAGGGCTTTGCCGGAATTCCGGTTCCTCCAACGTTTCCCTTTGTCATGCAGAACTGGGGCGCTTACGGCGAACTCCAACCTGCCGAAGGAAATGGCTCAGGCTTGGCCCAAGTTCTCGGAACGCTGATGGCAGGAGGTGGTTTGATTCTCCATGGCGAACAGGCTTTTACCTACCACCAGCCAATCGTTACGGGCCAGACCTTGACCGGCGTCACGGTTCTGCGAGACATCTACGTCAAAGAGTCCAAGGCAGCGACGATGACCTTCGTTGTCTCAGAGACAACCTGGAGCGACGAAGCCGGCACGCCAATGGCAACCGCCACGTTCAATATCATTCACCGGATCTGACCCATGGGTATTGGCCTGACTGAAGAGCACGATGAGCTGCAACGCTCAGTGCGAGGAACCCTCGACCGTCTCGGTGGAACGAGTGCGGGTCGCGAACTGTGTGATCTCGAAGTTGAGCAACCAACGACAGCCTTTGCTGACTTTGCCGCCGAAGGATGGCTTGGACTTGGTGTTGATGAAGCCCGAGGTGGCCAAGGCGGTTCTCCAGCTGATGTGGTGATCTTGGCCGAAGAACTTGGGCTGAGTGTCTTTCCTGGACCAGCTGTGTCGACGCTCATTGCCGCAACCGTGCTCAATGCCGACAGCTCGAGCGACAAAGAACTCTTGAAGGAAATTTGTGACGGCGATGCCTCGGTGGTGGTTGGAACCATTGGCGAGTTGCGAGCGACTCGTGACGGAGAAGACCTCATCTGCTCTGGAACACTTGACCCAGTTGTTGGAGCAACAACGGCGAACTTTCTCCTCAGCCCTTGTTTAATTGATGGGGGAGAACTCGTCACTGTGGTGATTGATCTCAGCCATGACAGCGTCGAGCGCGACACGTCACGCCCTGCACTTGATGTCATGCGCCGACCAATTGCGGTTGTCGTCACCGCTCAGCGCGTGCCTGCAAACCGGGTCTTGAGTGAGGTCAGCCGGAGTTTTGTTGATGATGTCACGACGGTGTACTTCGCCGCCGAAAGCTGTGGCATGGCTCGAGCAAGCCTTGAGTTAGCAACGGACTACGCCAAAAGCCGGGTGCAGTTTGGTCGACCAATTGGCCAGTTCCAAGGGGTCAAACACCGCCTCGCCAGTTTGCTTGTCGCTGTTGAACAGCTGACCGCTGCTGTGTGGGACGCCAGTTTGGCGCTGTCGGTTGCAACAGACGCGGAGCGGTCGCTCAGTGCAGCGGTCGCTGGCGCCTTGGCCGCAAGCGTGGGTCCAAAAGCTGCTCGCGACTGCATTCAAGTCTTGGGTGGCATGGGATTCACCTATGAACACGATGCACACATGTATCTGCGTCGGGCCCTCACCAACCGCCAGATTTTGGGCGGCGAGCAGAAGATGTCTCGTGCGGTCACGAACGCCTCAATTGCTGGTGTTCGCCGAAAGCTCGGTGTTGAACTTCCCGCGAACGCTGGTGCGATCAGAGAGGAACTCCTTCCGATCGTGCAAGCGGTTGCCAATGCCGAAGATGACGCCACTCGTCGAGTGGTGCTCGGTGAATCGGGTCTCATGTTCCCGCATTTCCCGAAGCCCTATGGCCGCGAGGCCTCTGCGGTTGAACAGCTCGTCATTGAAGAACTCTTCGCCGAGTTTGGCGTTCGACGCCCACCAGCACACGTTGCTTCATGGGCGCTGCCGACCATTATTGCTCATGGCTCAGTTGAACAACAGGAGCGTTTTGTCACCCCGACGCTTCGTGGTGAAATCATGTGGTGTCAATTGTTCTCAGAACCTGGAGCTGGTTCTGACTTGGCTGCGCTGTCAACCAAGGCAACAAAAGTCGAGGGTGGTTGGCGCATTGACGGCCAAAAGGTCTGGACCTCAATTGCGAAGTGGGCGCAGTATGGCATCTTGCTCGCACGGTCGAACCCAGAGGTGCCGAAGCACCAAGGCATCACCTACTTCATCTTGGATATGAAGGCAGAAAACGTTGACATTCGCCCACTTCGCGAAATCACCGGTGATGCATTGTTCAACGAAGTGTTCCTCGATGGCGTGTTTATTCCTGACGACTGTGTTGTTGGCGAAGTAGATGGCGGGTGGAGCCTCGCTCGAACCACTCTTGCCAACGAGCGTGTGGCGCTTGCCTCATCATCGGCGTTTTCGGGGCTGCTTGAACAAGTGGTCTCCATTGCTGCTGCGGCACAACAACAGGGAATGGTGCTTGATCGTTCAAGCGATGTTGGCGCGCTCCTCGTTGAGGCCCAGACCTTGGCGCTCATGCGTCAACGACAGACCATTCGTAGCCTGAGTGGCTTGGCCCCTGGTGGCGAAGCCTCGCTGGCGAAGTTGCTTGGCGCAGAACACGAACAGCGTGTTGCTGACTTGGCGCTTTCAGTGCTCCAAGGTGAGTCGGTCTACGCCGATGGTGTAGCGGCAGGTGCCGCGAGAAATGTGCTCCACACCTTGTGTCTCACCATTGCCGGTGGCACGAGTGAAGTCCAGCGAAATGTCATTGGTGAGCGCCTTCTTGGCCTTCCCCGTGACCCAGAACCGACCAACAAACCCGCCTGAGGAGGCACCGTGTCTGAACCTTGGAACCTTGCAACCTTGAGTGTTGGCAGTGAAGCACCTGTGCTGACCCACACCTTGACCCGGACTGATCTTGTTCGCTACGCCGGAGCATCAGGGGACTACAACCCCATGCACCACGATGAGCCCAAGGCTTTGGCTGCCAAGCAACCAAGTGTCTTTGGCCACGGCATGTTGTCCATGGGTATTGTCGCAACGGCGCTGACCCACTTCATTGGCGTGGGCACCTTAGAG
The DNA here is from genome assembly GCA_947456095.1 of Acidimicrobiaceae bacterium. Lineage (GTDB taxonomy): Bacteria > Actinomycetota > Acidimicrobiia > Acidimicrobiales > RAAP-2 > CAIQEU01. The sequence goes on along the minus strand of CANGPX010000010.1, from coordinate 18,187 downwards.
ACGTTTTCCGTTCGTTTTGCCCGTCAGACCTGGCCGGGGGAGACCTTGTCGACCAAGATTGTGGTGAGCGCGATTGAAGGCGGACTCGTCAGCCTTGACGTGCGTCTCGTGAATGATGCAGGTGAAGAGAAGGTGGTTGGTCAAGCCACCGCACGACTGGACGCCTGAGATGGCAATGACGGTTGGCCTCTCGCTGCCAACCATGGCAGTTGGAGCAACGGGAGCGCTGCTGCGTGAGTGGTGCGATTACATTGACCAAGGGCCTTTTTCGTCCATCTCAACTGGTGAACGCGTCACGTTTCTCAACCCGGAAATGACCGTCACCTTGGCTGTTGCCGCGGCGAGGACTGAGCGCGTGAGCATCTTTGGGAACCTTTGGGTGCCCATGCTGCACGAGCCGGCAATGCTGGCAAAGCAGATTGCCACCTTGGACCTCGTCAGTGACGGCCGAGTCGTTGTCGCCCTCGGCGTTGGTGGCCGGCCTCATGACTACACCGCAGCCGGGATGAAGTTCGCCCGACGCCATGAGCGCCTTGATGAAATTGTCCATGAGCTTCGAGCACTGTGGTCAGGTGTTCCGCCCTTTCCTGGCGCTGATCCAGTGGGTCCGGCAACTTCCCTGCCAGGTGGCCCACCAATCTTGTCTGGGGCAATGGGACCGAAGGCAATCGCCAGAGCAGCAGTGTGGGCTGATGGAATTTCTGGCTTCTCGCTCGGTGACGTTGGAAAAGAGTCAGCGACCATGAATGCCCTGGCCACGAAGGCTTGGGAAAATGCTGGTCGCATAACGTCGCCTCGCCTCATTAACGGCACGTTCTGCGTGCTTGGGGTTGACGAGCCACAACAGGTCTTGGAGAAGTTCGCCAAGACCTATCTCGGGTTCTTTGATGACGCACTTGCGAGTGCGCTTGCTCAAGGTTGTCGAGTGAGCACCGAAGAAGCGTTGCTCGACGTGCTGCAAGAGGCCGAAGAAGCTTGCTGCGAAGAATTCATTGTTGTGCCTGGCACCTGGGATTTGGGATGTCTTCGTGCAATTGGCGATGTCGTAGCAAGTCGAACAACAACGAACGCGTAAAAACGCGTCAGGAGGCAGACATGTCGAGTGCATTCGAAGGCAAGACCATTGTGGTGGTTGGCGCAACTGGCCAAGTGGCCCAACCCATTGCCGAAGCTTTGGCGGCAAACAACACTGTTATTGGCGCTGCTCGGTTTCATGACGAAGGCAAACGGTCAGCGCTTGAGGCTGCTGGAGTCACCTGTGTTGCCATTGATCTGGCAACGGGGGATGTTGCAGGGCTACCTGAAGCACCGGACTATGTGCTCAATTTTGCCGTGGCCAAGTCCAATGATTGGACCCGTGACCTTGATGCTGGCGTTGGCGGAACCATTGCCCTGATGGAGCACATGCAAAGAGCGCAAGCGTTCTTGCACTGCTCATCAACCGCCGTCTACAAGCCAATGGGGCATGAAATCTTTCATGAAGACAGCCCGCTTGGTGACAATCATGGGGTGTGGCCATTCTTGGCGACCTATTCGACCGCCAAAATCGCCGCAGAAGCAGCAGCTCGCTACGGCTCTCGTCGGTTTTCGCTCAAGACCACCATTGCCAGGCTCTCAGTTCCCTATGGGTCCTTTGGCGGCTGGCCAGCAATTCACTTAGAGATGATGAAGAACGGCTCACCCATCCCCGTCCATAGCAATCAGCCAAGCATCTATCACCCCATCCACGATGACGACATCGCGGCAATGTTGCCGGGGTTGTTGCGTGCAGCAGAAATTGGCGCCACGACGGTCAACTGGGGCGGCAATGATGCGGTCAGTATTGAACAGTGGTGCGGTTATCTTGGCGAACTGACGGGCCTCAGCCCAACTTTCGCACCAACTGAGGCAACCATTGATTCAGTGCAAGTGAATTTGGACAGGCTCCATGCCTTGGTTGGGGAAACGACCGTGTCATGGAAAGACGGTTTTCGTCGAATGGTCGAGGCGCGACGCCCAGAACTTCTCGTCTAGGAATGCTCCAATGAGGTGACGACGCTCCTAGGCTCACCGCGGTGGAAGACGTCGTGATCTTGCCGATGTTCCCGCTTTCTGCGGTGGTGTTCCCTGGTACTCGACTGCCCCTGCACGTCTTTGAGCCCCGCTATCGCCAGCTGGTTGAGGACTTAGACGAGACGAGTGGCCACTTTGGCATTGTCCTCATTACTCGGGGCTCCGAAGTTGGTGGCGGTGACGTGCGCAGCACCATTGGCGTTGAAGTCGAAGTGGAGTATCTTTCAACGTCCGCTGACGGTCGCTCCATGATGGTGGTGCGCGCCATTGAGCGTCTTGAAGTCTTCTCGTGGCTCGACGGTGCCCCCTATCCAAAAGCCATGGTGCAGCGTATTCCCTCGCACGAGTTCACGAGCGATCAAGAGCTCTTGAAGCAGACCATGTCGGTTGTTCGCCGAACGAGGGCGCTGCTCTCTGAAGTTGGCGACACCCCGGCACTGTGCCATGACTTAGAGGAATCTTGGGGTGTTGATGAGGCGGCATGGCAGTTGTGTTCGCTTGCGCCGCTCTCGCTCTATGACGCCCAGCGACTACTTGAGACCTCTGACCCTGAGCATCGCTTAGCGCAGCTGCGAGACGTCTGCGAGGCAATCTCACAGATGGCGATTGCGCTGCTCGAAAGCGGCGACGCAACCTTCGAATGAACGCGAAAGAGCCCCGGCCAGAGGCCGGGGCTCTTTCAACAAACAGTGTTACGAACAACTAGCCAATGATCTTGGCCTTGGCGGTGTTGTACTCAGCGTCAGTGATGGCGCCTTTTTCCTTCAGGTCGTGCAACTTGGCCAATTCTTCGGCAGGCGAAGCTTGGGCAACATACTGACGGAAGGCCTGCTCTGAGTCTTCGGCTGCCTTCACGTCACGGTCGTGCATCGACGAGCCACGAGCAATGAGGTAGATGAACACGCCGAGGTAGGGGAGCACGATCAAAAAGATCAGCCACAGCGCCTTGGCGCCGCCGCCCAGGTCCTTGCTGCGGAACAAGTCCACAATCACGTGGAACAAGATCATGATCCAAATGAAGAACAGAGCGAAGAACAAAATCTCAAGGAAGATGTTCAAAATGGGGAAATCAGCACCAGTCATGTGAAACCTTTCAACTTGCCTCCCAGTGAGGCTGTTCTATTTTACGCAGGATTGAGTTGGCTATCAGGGATGCAACCATCAATGCACAAGACCCGGCCCCTGATGGGGCCGGGTCTTGTTGGAAATGCTTCGACGTTGCTTAGAAGAACGCAAACGGCGCAATGCCGGAGTCGTGGGTCTTGAACAGATCACCCTTGGCAGCAATGAGCTCTTCTGGGGTCCATGCAGCGTCACGGTGCAGCTCGCCAACGGGACGAAAGCCCGACATGGCCCAGATGTCGCCACCGAAGACCACGAAGACCTGTCCGGAAACGTCGTGAGCTTCTGGGCTGGCGAGGAAGCAGATGAGCTGGGCAATGTGGGAAGGGTCGAACTTGTCAAAGCCCTCTTCGCCCTTGGCCATCTCGGTGAAGACGGTCTCGGTCATGCGGGTGCGTGCCCTTGGGGCAATGGCGTTGACGGTGACGCCAAAACGCTCAAGTTCACGGGCAAGCACCCAGGTGAGCGAAACAATGCCACCTTTGGCTGCTGCGTAGTTGGCTTGGCCGGCGCTGCCGAAGAGGCCAGCTTCAGACGAGGTGTTAATAATGCGACCAGTGACGGCTTCGCCGGCCTTGGCCCGGCCACGCCAGTAGACGGCGGCGTGCTGCGAGGTGGTGAAGTGGCCTTTCAAGTGGACACGAATGACGTCGTCCCAGTCAGACTCTTCCATGTTGAAGCTCATCTTGTCGCGCAAGATACCAGCGTTGTTGACAAGGATGTCCATGGAGCCGTAGGTGTCAATCGCTTGTTCAATGACGCCCTTGCCACCGGCCCAGGTTGAGATGTCGTCGCCGTTGACCACAGCTTCGCCACCAGCGGCGATGATGGTGTCAACAACTTCTTGGGCGGGGGTGATGTCGCCTTCGCCACCGTGGAGTGAAGCGCCAACGTCGTTGACGACGACCTTCGCACCGTTCTTGGCCAACTGAATGGCCTCTTCGCGTCCAATGCCGCGTCCAGCACCTGTGACGATTGCAACTTTGCCGTCGAGCAAGCCCATGGCCCAACTCCTTCTTTTCGTTCTGCGTCGCCTCGAGTAGGCGCACGACTGAACAGCATTGCCGACAAAGGAGCCTTTCGGCAACCTCAATCAGAATTGCTTGGCCAAAAGATGTCGTCAAGGAGTGCAGTGGCGACCGTTAACGGACTGTTGAGGGCGTGAGCAGTCTCGACGGCTTGGTCAAACACCACCACGCGCGTACCCGGTCGCAGGGCCTCAAGGTCGCAAAGGATTGACCCCTTGGCGCTGCCAGCAAGAACAATCACTGCGCACGATGGTGGTGCTGTTCGCAGTAAGTGGCCAACAACTTTTCCCTGCAAACTCGTAGCGTCGAGAGCGCCTTCTCCGGTGATGAGTACGGTGGCGTCTTTCAGGGCTTCTCCGAGCCCTGACTGTTCAGCCACGAGTGCTGCACCTGGCACAGCAATGCCCCCAAGGCACAACAGCGCTCCGCCGACTCCGCCGGCAGCACCTGCTCCGCTGAGAGGGGTTGGATCAATTCCTGTGGCCAACGCGAAGCGGTCTGCTGTGTGAAGCAGCATCTGTTCAACTTGAGCAAGATCGCGCTCGGCAATGCCTTTTTGTTGGGCAAATGCCAAGGCGCCGAGGTAGGGAACCTCAACGTCACAGGCAACAGTCAGTGGAACGGTGAGCCCACCGTGTTCGGCCAAGGCTTGGAACACTCCTTGTCCACCATCGGTGGTGGCCGAGCCACCGAGACCGACGAGGAGTTGAGTGGCGCCAGCGTGTTGAAGCGCTGCAAGGAGGTCACCAAGTGGGCGAGAACTCGCTTGCAACGCCATTGAACTCGTTGGATGAACAACGAGTTGCCGTCCAATGGCTTCTGCTGATTCAACAATGCCAAGCACGCCAGTCTTCGCTTCGCACAACAGTGCCCGAGCTTTGATGGGTGCCCCAAGTGGTCCGTTGAGTTCAACGAGGAACTCCTCGCCGGAAAAGGCATCGAGAAAGCCTTCGCCGCCATCACTCATGGGAAAACTTTTCGAAGTGATGCCATGACGCTCGAGATGCGCGGCAATTCCACTGGCCAACTTCGGTGCAGTGATGGTCCCGCGGAACTTGTCCGGGGCGAGGACTACCCGTTCGAGGTTCAGCGAACGCTGATGAGGTCGACGATGAAGATCAAGGTCTCGCCTCCACGGATCACCGGTGGTGCTCCACGGTCGCCGTAGCCGAGGTGAGCGGGGATTTCGAGTCGTCGTTGTCCACCGACCTTCATGCCTTGAACACCTTGGTCCCAGCCCTGGATCACATGACCTGCGCCAAGGGGAAAGCGGAACGTTTCCCCGCGGTCCCAACTGGCGTCAAACTGCTCGCCTGTTGACCATGAAACGCCGACGTAGTGCACTTCGACCTGGTTGCCTTTGGTCGCAACTGGTCCGTTTCCTTCAACGAGGTCGATCATGACGAGCTCGGTTGGAGCATCGCTGGCTGGTGGGTCTACGAAGGGCTTTTCCATACCTTGAAGTTAGGCGAGGATGAGAAAGGTTCGGTGAATGCTTACGGCGTCGTTGACTGACATGCGGCATTTCCACACAAGTTCGGGATGATGCCAGTGGCCATGAACGTCGTGATCTGGGTCATGAGGTAGGTATTGCCTCGTCCAAATCCGTGCGGATCTTGTCCATACTGCGCACCATCAGGAGCATGGTTGACCGTTGGGGGAGTTGGGGTGCCGTAGTCCCACAGCACCACACCTGCTGGTGCAGGTTTCGTCTGATCGAGTTTCGAAAGTCCCCACTGAGCAGTGACGGGAACGTCAGCTCTTGGGGCGCCGCCTTGGAAACTTGGGTCATAGGCTGGTTGGTGATTCTTAGCCCCAATGCTTCTCGCCAACATGTCGCCTGCTTGGTTGGAAACTTGGTGGTCGCCATAGTTCTCAATGAGAAAGACCTGCTTGGCCTTCATCCCGGCGTAGGGGTGGCTAGTCAAGTGGGCGACGTAGCCCTCATTCTCGCCGCGGTCCCAGAGCATTTGAGCAAATTGGAGCACTAACTGCTGGTCGACAGGATTCGGATACGCAGGGTTGAAGACTGAGGAGAATGCATTCCAGTCAACTGAACGATTGAGGAGCAAGCCTCCGTAGTTCATGCCCGGGACGCCCAAAATCACTCGACTCCACTCGGTTGAGATTGCCGATGCAGCACCACCCATGATGCCGCCTTGGCTGTAGCCCATGAAGTGACAATCGTTGGATTTAAACAATTGGTGATTGGAGGCATCTTTGAAGTGGGTGTCAGAGGCAAAGCCAGCTGGGGAATTGATGAGGCGTCCTAAGAACTGCATGTTGACGAGTCCTTGCAGCATGTGGTCGGTCTGCGTTGAGAACGTCGACATGTTTGCGAGATTTCGAGCCACATTCAAAATGTCGTTTTGCGACATGCCAACCCAGTCCGTTGCACAGCCCATCATGTTTGCAGCGACGCCGGCCCGAAACGACCCTCCTTCGACTTCACCGGCACTTCCGAGGAGCCCATGGCCGTACACCGTTGGCATCGCTGGCCCTGCGGCATTGAGGGTGGACGGGAGGACGCAGATGAAGTTTGCCGTCCAAGTTTTTGATCCGTTGACGGCGGGGAGCCCCTTGCCGTCGAGCGTCATTGCTGAAAATACAGAGGTGTCCTTCAAGAACAAGGGCACTTGGAAGGTGCCATGAATGTCTCGGGTTCCCCCGTTCTCAACTGAAGAGGTCACCGTGAACGCAGGTGCAAAGTTCGCAGCAGAAGTCTTCATCGTGCCTTGATAAGCAAGGTGATGCGTGCCAAGCCACTTGTAGGCAAGGTTGCGCATGGTGAGTGCAGGCGTCGATGAACTCTGAGCCGAGATCACGGTGAAGTCCCAAGCGAGATAAGGAATGGCACTTCCAAGAATGGGCTTCAGATCAGTTCGCAGTACGGACTGGATGTGGCGGAGTCGGGCAGAACTGCTTCCCGTTGCATTCCATGCAGCCGTCGTCGAAGACAGAGGCTGAAGGACCGCACCTTCGGCGTCTTTGAGATTTCGAAGGACGACTGCGTAGCGATGCGCTTCAGTCAGCGCTGCTGCTGGGTGGATGAGGAGAAGCTGCTCATCAGGCGTTGCTGCGGCCTGCGCATCGAGTTCGGCAAAGTAGGCAACTCGTGTGTGCGACACGGTGTCGAACAGCACAATCGGCGAATCACTGGCAAGTGATGCGCCAATGTCGGTTGACGGAGCAATTCCGCTCCGGGAGAGATCAAGTCCTGGAACTTTCACCAAGATGACTGAGCCGGCCGAGAAGCCGTCATTTAAGTTCTGGGCCTTTGGATTGACGTGAACGCCAGATTTGTTCGCTGGATCAAGGGTGGCCGAGATATTGATGCGGCGGCCAGTTGGGGTCTTTGCCGCAACGGTGAACGCATCATTTGGCCAGGGCAGCATGCAGGCGTGGCCCGCAGGGGCAGTGACTAAGACATCGCAGCCCTTGACCGCTGGGTCAGCTGCCACCGACGCTCCACTCAAAGCAAGTGGAGTCGAAATGAGCGAAAGGCTCGCCATCGCGCCAACCATGGCAAAAGTTCGAATTCTTCTCATGAAGCCCCCCCCGGGTTTGAACTGCCTTCAACCTACTCCTCACTCGGGCAAAAGTCTTGAGGTCAAGATGCCAGCGATGAACCTTCGAGTCGATTAGGTCGAGTACTTCGAAAGCAATTCGCTGAGATCGGCGTCAAATTCAATGAAGTCACTTTCTGTGAGCCCTGAAGTGCCCAATTGACTCTGGACTTCAGGTTCGGCATGGAGAAGGGCGAAATGAATCTGCCTGTCTGCGACGAAGTTGGCAAGTACTCCAAGAACTTGACCAGTCGTGTAGTCGATGTCTGTCGTGGCAGAAAGGTCAACCGCTAGGCAACGAATCTCTGGAGTGGTGTCGCAGAGAAGGCGAACCTCTTCAAACATCCGCTCGACATTTGCATAGTAGAGAGCGGATTGGAACCGGTAGAGAAACACCTCGGGTTCAACCTGCATTCGCTCGCTGAGCGGGAACATGACGAGGTGTCCAGTGTGATCACGAGCAACGAGACCCGTCTTTGGGTGATACCCGTGGCGAATGTGGTTGAGCAAGCACAAGACGACAGAAATCAAGATGCCCTCTTCAATACCGATTGCGATCACCGCAATGGCAGTGATGACGGCAACGACGAACTCGTCAGGGCGACGACGGTAGATGTCGAAGAGAGAGGAGACATGGGTCATCGAGACAGCGATGTAGAACACGACCGTTGCCAAAATGCAGGCCGGTAGCTGCGACAACAGCCCAGGAGCGAGGAGCAAAACAAATACTGCAAGTGCAGCACTGATCAACGATGGCCACTGCGACTGGCTCTCGAGCCGGTCTCCAAGTTCGGTCTTGGTCACGCTGCTGTTGACGACGAACGCACCAGTGGCCATAGCGGCGAGATTTGAGAAACCAAGCCCAACAAGGTCGTGATCATGGTCAATGCGCTCTCCATGGCGCATGGCATACGAGCGAGCAACGGTGGTGCTCTGGGCAAGAATAACGATCGAAAGCGAGAGGGCAACAATGAACAGATGCGGCCACTTGCCATGTGGCACGGTCGGCCAGGCCAAATGGGGAAGTCCTCCCGTCAAGGTGCCAACACTGGCAATGGACCATGGTCGGAGCCAGCCGAGTCCAGCGATTGCGATTCCCGTCACGACAACCAAGACTTCAATTGGCCCCCGCTGCAGTTTGCGTCCTATCAGCAAGATGGCAAGGGTCAAAGCACTCACCACGACAGTTGGGAGCGAGAGCGACTCCACGTGTGCTGAGAGTTCTCGAATGACAGCCACCGGAGTGCTGGACGTTGTGGAAATGCCAAGCATCTTTGGGAGTTGACTCATCGCAACGGTCACTCCCACTCCAAAGAGAAACCCAATAAGCAAAGTCTTTGACAAGAAGTTGGCGATGAAGCCGAGTTTCAAAATGCGCGCGATGAGGAGAAACAGACCCGTGAGGCCGGCAACAAGTCCAGCAAGGGCAACATAGTTTTGCGATTCGAATGGGGCAAGGCCGGTCAATCCTGCTGCCAAGATCGCTGCGGTCGCACTATCGGCGGAGAGAACCAGATGGCGTGAACTCCCAAGGGCGGCGTAGACAATTGCGGGCAGAACCATTGCATAGAGGCCGGTGGCGAGGGGCATATGGGCAATTGTTGAATAGCCCATGGAGATGGGGATCGACACAGCGCCGAGCGTCAATCCCGCAGCAAGTTCCCGCCTTGGCTGAATTCCCGGAATCCGAACGGCTTCGAAGAACTTCATTGGAATCATCTCACTGACGCGGTTATCAAGGCTGGAAGAAGTGTGAACACAGTGACCTGCACACTTTCGCAAGCAGTCGCATTCTGGCAAAGTCGAGTAACCGTTGAGTGGCAAGTTCGTGACGAAATAGCAACTTTGCTGACTCCGGCCCTGCCATTGTTCAGGGCACTGCGGTCAAGTCACGGTCAAGGCTTCCTTCTCTGGCAGCGAACGAAGAGCACAGCCGCGAATTGGCTAACACCTCGAGGGGATATTTTGCCGAGGTCTCGTTGCAGATCAAGAAGGTCTTCGGCGTTGCCTATGCTCAAGTGGCGAAAGCTCGATGAGCGAGTTGAGGAGAACCTGTGCTTCGAAACGAAACCTTTACCGGAACGATTGGCACCACCGTTGCTGAGTCCAACCCGAGCTTTGAGGTTGTTGCTCACCCGGGAGAAGAGGCGCCAAACGTCATCGTCGTTGTGCTTGACGATTTGGGCTTTGCTCACTTTGGAAGTTACGGGTCTGATATTGATACGCCCAATTTTGACCGACTCGCGAACGGTGGCCTCCGTTATGCGAACTTCCACGTCACCCCGCTGTGCTCCCCAACAAGAGCAGCGATTCTCACCGGACGCAATCACCACACCGTTGGGATGCGAGGAATTTCAAACTTCAACACTGGTTTCCCGCACATGCGTGGCCACATCACGAGTGCCGCGGCAACCATGGCCGAAGTTCTTCGAGAAGAGGGCTACGCCACGTTCGCCATTGGCAAGTGGCACTTGTGCCAGATGAGCGATGCTTCCCAGGCTGGCCCCTTTGATCAGTGGCCGCTGAGCCGAGGTTTTGACCGCTTTTATGGCTTCATGGATGGCGAAACAGACCAATTCAACCCTGAGATCACTTACGACAACCACCGTGTTGAGCCACCGAAAACTGCCGAAGAGGGCTATCACCTTTCAGAAGACCTGATTGATCACACGATTTCGTTCATCCACGACGCCGTGTCCATTCGACCTGACCGACCGTTCTTTTGCTACTTGGCCTTCGGCGCAACCCATGCCCCGCATCAAGCACCAGCTGACTATCTGGCCAAGTACCGTGGCCGATTCGATGCTGGTTGGGATGAGGCTCGAGCGCGCATCTTTGCTCGACAGCTCGACCTTGGTCTCGTGCCGCAAGGAACAGAACTCGCACCAAGAAATCCTGGCGTTGAGCCATGGGATGAGCTGTCCGACAATCAAAAGCGGCTCAGCCTCGCCATGCAAGAAGCCTTTGCCGCGTTCTTGGATCACACCGATGCGCAACTTGGCCGCTTGCTCGATGACTTGGCAACGCTTGGTCGCCTTGACAACACGATCATCATGGTCATGGCCGACAATGGCGCCAGCCAAGAAGGCGGCCCCTTCGGCGTGATGCATGAAATGAAGTTCTTCAACGGCATCTTGGAAACTCCCGATGAAGCAATTGCCAATGTTGCTGACATTGGCGGACCAAACAGTCACACCAACTACCCCTGGGGTTGGGCACAGGCTGGAAATACGCCGTTTAAGTGGTACAAGCAAAACACCCACGAAGGCGGAGTGCACGTCCCGCTCATTGTCCACTGGCCTACTGGGATCTCAGCTGCTGGCGAAGTTCGCCACCAATTCACCCACGCCGTTGACGTTGCCGCCACCGTGTACGACCTGCTTGGCGTCAAAGCACCAGAGGTGTACCGCGGTATTGAGCAGTTGCCCGTTGCTGGTGAATCATTTGCCTCGACCTTTGACAAAGCTGACGCTCCGCCAGCACGTTCGGTCCAGTACTTCGAAATGTTTGGCCACCGTGGCCTGTGGGCTGATGGCTGGAAGGCTGTGACTCGTCACAATCAGTACCAGCCATTCAGCGAAGACACTTGGGAGCTCTACCACGTCGATGAAGATTTCTCAGAGGTCCATGACTTGGCCAAGTCTCACCCAGAGAAGTTGCAAGAGCTGATTGATTTGTGGTTTGCCGAAGCTGATCGCTATGGGGTACTGCCGCTCGATGACCGAGGTATTGAGCTCTTTGGTGTTCGATTTGCCGACCGGAGTCCGCATCCGCTCGATCGTATTTACCGGTACTACCCACCGGTGTCTCCCATGCCTTCACAAGTTGGCGCAGCACTCGGCGGACGGAACTTCGATGTTGTTGGGCATGTTGACTTCAAGCAAGGCGACGGTGGCGTGATCTACGCAACCGGGACGCAAAATGCTGGCCTGTCGGTATTTGTTGATTCCGGGCGAGTGGTCTTTGACTACAACGCGTTTGGCAACCACACCATTGTCGAGTCTGAGGTGTTAGCTGAGGGCTCCCACCTCGTTGGCGCTCGCATTACGAGGACCACCGGCATGGCAGGTATTGCCTCGGTGCTCGTCGATGGGGTAGCGGTCGCCGAGGCACCGGTTGACCTGGTCATGCGGGTGATCTCATCTGTTGGATCATCAATTGCTGAAGACGCGGGTTCCGCAGTGTCTGAGCGCTACAAAGCTCCAAATCCCTATCGGGGCTCGCTGAGTTTGGTCGAAGTCATTGTCGCCCCATCAAAGCGAGAACTGGCACAAGCTGAAGCCGAATCGACTGAGGCGCTTGCTCGCCAGTAACTACCAGCCGCCGGTGTAGGACAAGAACTGGCCAGTTTGAAAGCGACTTGAGCCATCTAAGAACGCCGCGCACATCGCCGCACACTCTTCCATGGTGCCGAGGCGTTTCATAGGGGTTTGTGCTTCCACCTTGGCGCGACTTTCTGCATCGGTGATGCGGTTGGCTCGCAAAAATTCTGGGAAATCCATGAAGTTGGTCCCAAGCGCATTCACTTGAATCCCAAGGTGTGCCATTTCGTCAGCGACGTTGCGCACGAGCATGCTGGCACCGGCGCGAACGGCCGAATACAGCGGCGCACCAGGAGTCGGTCGCGTTCCAGCAGCTGAAGTCAAGATCAAAATCTGTCCCGACTTGGCTTCAATCATGGGGGCGAGCACTGCCTGTAAGAACCGGTAGGGCGTCGTGAGGCACCCTGCCACAACCTTTTCGAGGTCGGCCTCGGTTGATTTCATGAAGCGCCCCGTGACAATGAGGCCACTGAAGGCACAGGCCGAATCAAGGCGACCAAAGCGGCTCATTGCTGCGTCAACGAGGCGCTCGGAGGCAGCTTCTTCTTCCAAGGTGAAGATGCCGTCGACTGGTTCAACAGCTGCGCCGAGTTGTTCAAGTTCTGAGACAAGTTGAGGTTTTGGGCTGCCAATGACGAGGTCATAACCACGCACAGCAAGTTGGCGAGCAAGGGCGGGGCCAACGTAGAACGAGCCATTGGCGACAATGGCAACCGGACGTTCACTGGTCATGAGGTCATCCCTTGCAGGCCAACGAGTCCACGACCGAGTTCGATTTCACCCATGTGGCGCAGCCCATGTTGATACATCCAACATTCGGTCGCGTCGAGGACGGTGATGCCGGCTTCGCCAGCAACTCGAGCGCTGTACGTCGACGCCACCTGCGGGGGCAGTGGGCGAGCAATGACCACTCGGTCGAGGTCGCTTCGCACGAGACCCTGCAGCCAAGTTTCTGTTCGAGCAAAGACGGTTCCCATGTAGGCAATGAATTCCTCGAGATTGCCAATGCGCTGGTGGATCATCTCGTCAACGGTCTTGTGCTTGCCGTGGTCAGGAATGGTTGGGTCAATCCGTTGCGCCCACTCGTCATTAAAAATTGGCAACTCGCCGGTAATGAGAAAATACGAGCTGTCTTCCATGTTGATGTAGTGGAAGAGGCTGAAGGCAATGGGCAGCACCCCTTCGCGCTCAAAGTGATTGACATGGGAGAGATCCATGGTTGCGGTCGCGTCTTCGTAGAGCGAGTGCATCGCTCGCATCCGACGTCGTAGTGAATCAAGTAGTAGGTCGTCGCCCATGGAGTCCTCCTCAACGTGCGCTCACGCGAGCGCAAGCGAACGGTAGCGCACCAAAGGGTCACTCGTGCCGAAGTGAGGGACTCTTTCATCGGTAGGATTGAGGCATGCAACGACGAAAATTCCTTTCGCAACTTGGATCTGGCATGACTGCGCTCTTTGGTGGTGCAGTGATTGCTCCCTTGATTCGTGATCGCCAGCTGCTTGGTCACACGAGTTCGCTTGGCAAAGCAATTGGCAAGACCACGACCGTGCCGGTTGGCGGGTCAGCAACCTTTTCTGCCCCAATGCCTTCAAAGGGCATCTCGACGCCGGTCGGTGGCATTGTTTTGCAGCCAAGCAAGGGTGTGTTCAAGGCATATTCATCAGCCTGCACGCACCAAGGATGCCCTGTGTCATATGCGAAGAAGTCCAAGCAGTTCCTCTGCCCTTGCCACGGTTCGGTCTTTTCAGCCACCGGTGCGGTGGTCAGTGGTGTTGCGCAGTTGCCACTTCCTGCGTTCAAGGTCACCGTCTCTAAGGGCATGATTTACGTTCGTTGAGCAATGACTTGCCACCGGTGATGAAGTGAGACAAGATGTGTCTAAGAGTCTCACTCAAGCGAGGGCGTAACGTGAAGATCAAATTGGACCTAGAGAAGTGTCAAGGCCATGGGCGGTGCTACTCACTTGCACCTGAGTTGTTTGACAGCGATGACCTTGGCAACGCCGTAGTGCTCGTCACTGGTGAACTTGACGCCGACCAAATCGTGCAGGCCACGTTGGCGGCCAACAACTGCCCTGAGTACGCAATCGAGGTTGTGGCATGACCATGGAAAAACTTCCCGTTGCCGACTTCGCAACTGATTTTGACCACACCGACCCTCAGTGGGTGGCTGACCCCTACCCAATCATGGAGGACCTGCGCGAACGCTGCCCAATTGCGCATTCGAACCGCTACGGCGGCATGTGGGTTCCCGTACTTCACGAAGATGTGTCGGCGATTGCCAATGACACAGAGCACTTCACCTCGCGCACCGTCGTTGTTGGTTCGGGGCGTCCTGGTGAAGATGCACCACCAGCACCAATTGGTGTTGCCCCACCAATCTCGTCTGACCCACCGTTCCACGCCATTGCTCGTCGGCTCATGCTTCCGGCCTTTGCTCCAAAGAAAATCAATGCCCTCGAGAGCTTCAGTCGAGAACTGTGCCGTCGTCTCATTGCCGAAATGGCCGACCGTGAGGTCATCGACGCAGCCGTTGATTACGCACAGCACATCCCCGTTGGACTCATTGCCAAGATGCTTGGGCTCCCACAAGAAGATGGCGACCTGTTTCGGAGTTTTGTCCACATCATCTTGGAAGGTGTCGATCTCCCGCAAGAGCAGCGGATCGAGGCGTTCCAGCCGGTTGAGGCATACTTCATCCGGGTCCTGGAAGAACACCAGGCAAACCCAAATGACGACCTGACTTCGTTCTTGCTCGAAGCTGAAATCATGGGCAACAAGCTTGAAGATGCTCACATCTTTGGCAGCATGATCCTGCTCGTTGTCGCTGGAATCGACACAACCTGGTCGGCAATTGGATCCTCCATCTGGCACTTGGCCAAGAACCCAGAAGACCTTGCTCGCTTGGTCGAAGACCCAAGCCTTATTGCCAGCGCCATTGAAGAATTCTTGCGGGCCTATGCCCCGGTCACGATGGCTCGCCTCGTGAAGGAGGATTTCGAATTCAAGGGTTGCCCAATGAAGCAAGACGACTGGATTTTGCTGGGCTTCCCAGCGGCCAACCGTGACCCGAAGTTCTTTGACCGGGCTGACGAAGTGATCATTGACCGAGAGCAGAACCGTCACGCTGCCTTTGGTCTTGGCATTCACCGATGCTTGGGATCAAACCTTGCTCGCCTCGAGATGCAAACCGCACTTGAAGAGTTCATTGCTGCATTCCCGAAGTTCGAGATTGCAGATGACGATGGTGTGACGTTCTCACAGGGCCAGGTTCGCGGACCACGCACACTGCCCATTCGCATTTTGGAACGCAGCTAACGAGGTCGCTTTTTCAAACAACTGACGTGGCCGTCAGTCAAAGCAGCGCTACAGGTGGAGATCGAGGTTGCTGGCCGCCCAGATGTTCGCCATCCACGACTCAATGGCCTCTGGGTCACGTGGTAGTGCTGCCGAGAGCACGACATTGCCGTCTTTTGTGACCAAGACGTCGTCTTCAATGCGAATGCCGATGCCGCGGAAGTGCTGAGGAACGGTCAGGTCATTGGCTTGGAAGTAGAGGCCAGGTTCGACCGTGAGCACGTAACCGGGTTCTAATTCGCCTAGGTAGCGCTCGTTTCGGGCTGCTGCACAGTCGTGCACGTCAATGCCGAGCATGTGACTCGTGCCATGCAAGGTGTAGCGCCGGTGGAGTTGTGCGAGGGGCAAGGCTCCATCTTCGTCATTGGAAAGAATCCCAAGTTCAACCAGGCCCTGTGCCAAGACCGCCATTGCCGCTTCATGAGCATCCATGAACTTCGCTCCGGGCTTCACTGCTGCGATGCCCGCCTCTTGGGCTTTCAGGACAAGGTTGTACAGCGTGCGCTGTGCGTCGGTAAAGGCCCCGCTAATTGGAAGGGTTCTCGTGACGTCAGCGGTGTAGAGATCGTGACATTCAACTCCAGCGTCTAAGAGCAAGAGTTCACCGGGGATGACCGCGCCATCGTTCTTCGTCCAGTGCAACACCGTTGCGTGACTCCCAGAAGCGGCAATGGTTGAGTAGCCAACATCGTTGCCTTCAACTCGAGCGCGCAGATTAAAGATGCCTTCAATGACTCGCTCGCCACGGCCAATCGCACTCGGCAGTGAACGCACAACATCTTCAAACCCGAGCACCGTTGCGTCGACTGCTTCTTGAAGTCGGGCAATCTCATAGTCATCTTTGGTCAAGCGAAGATGCGCCAGGGTATTGGCGAGTGCCTCGTCGTCATCGTTTTTGCCAATGGTCTGGTCAACGAGGCGGTCGTATCCACGCAGGACCGCCACTTGGCCGCTGAGGCTTTTCAGAACGTCGGCGAGTTCGCTGCGTGGGCGAGTCGACAGCGAGAGGTGCTGCTGTGTCTCGTCAAGTGTTGGTCGTCGGCCCGTCCACAGTTCGCCATACTGCGAATCAGTAAAGAACCGATGGGTCGAAGGGTCGCCACCAAGTTCAATGTAAAGGGTTGCCTGCCCGTTTGGTTGAACAATGAGGACGCCATCTGGCTCGTGGCTTGACGTCAGCCAGAAAAAGTCACTTCCTGGACGAAATCGGAAATCGGTATCGTTTGAGCGAACTTTGAAGCTTCCCGTTGGCACAACAAGGGTTCGGCCCTCAAGGGCTTCGCTGAGCCGAGCCCTGCGCCGAGCGCAGTGAGCTGCCGCTTGATGGACGCCAGTATCGATGGTGATTTGCTCCCATTGACTGGTCATGTAATCAACAAGGGCGCGAGGGACTGGCGGGCGGTGGGCTCCAACGAAGACCCATTTTTCACTGATGGGGTTTTCCGCTGAGACGTCGGGGACGTCCACCTGGTCATTCGCGTGTTCGTTCGAATTCATCACGCTCCAAGACTACGGTTCACATCACGATCACGTGCGAGATGCAAGGTGGAAACGTGTCAGCAACAGCAAACAGTGGACCATGGACGTGGGCGGTGATTTGGGGCAATCCCCATCGTGGTCGTGTTCGTCGGGTCGACGTCACGGCCTTTGACGCAGATGAAGCACTCATTGTTGCAGCAGAACTCCACCGTGAATGGGAGCGGCCGCGCATGGCATTTCTCGTCAATGGCCCCGGGCTCCCGCCAGATACCTTCGAGAAGTGAGTCTTATTCCTCGGTGACTTCTGGCTCGTCGAGTACCTCACAGAGAAGCTCTAAGAGCCATTGCGAAATCTGGAGTCGGGTTCGATCATCAGGGTCAAGCCGGTCAAGATCTTGGGGAATCGTGACGTGGAGAGATCCAGCCAAGGCCTGACTTCCTACCTGGATCGTGTCAAACCATGATTCTGCTTGCTCAAAGGTCAGTGAGGGCAAAAAAGCGGTTTCTTCAACGACTTGGGCGGCGGTTGCAATCACGTCAAGACGAGCAAGCACCAAGAACGGGTCATCTTGATCTTTCGTCACCGTAATCGGGGGAGCAAGACGGCTGGCGAAGGGGTGAGTGCCGTCACGGCTCCCAAGCAGCACTGATGAAGCAAGTCCAGCAATAAAGCGACGGGTGTCTCGTTCAAGATCGAGGGCAATGCCAGTTTCGGTGCGAGTGAAAGGGGCGCTCATGCTGATGGCTCCACCGAGGCGAGGAGACCTGACGCATGAAGTCGAACACAGTAGGCCTCAGCTCGATTGAGTTCACCGGTCCACACGACTGCTCGACCTTCTTCATGGATGATCATCATGAGGCGATACGCCTTTTGCTTCTGGTAGCCAAAGACTTTCATCAATATTCGGGTGACCACGCTCATCAAGGTCACCGGGTCGTCCCACACCACGACATCAAAGGGCAGATCGAGTGCGACAGCGGTGAGGGTGCTGCCCTCGGGGAACGTCTCAAGCGGGGTGGTCATAAGAGCTCCAAGAACTCCGCAACGCCATTGCGTCGCAGCGCCCAATGCTACCTAGCGAGCCACTGCATGGGAAGGCCTTTTATGGAGAAGTTGTGCCGTTGTCGACCGCAACCAAGTCAACAATGAAAAACAACGGCTCATTGGGCGCAATTGCAGGAGGTTGGCCGGTTGCTCCGTAGCCAAGGTCAGAAGGAATAGTGATAGCCCGGCGACCACCAACTCGCATACCCGTGATGCC
>CANGPX010000009.1 GCA_947456095.1 Acidimicrobiaceae bacterium | reverse complement strand
TTTGAGGAGGTCCCACTGGGAATCGGTCAGATCACTTGAATAGGCCACGACTTGATGGTGTCGGTCATGCCATCTGACGCACTCACCAAATAGGACACACGCTCTTAGGAGCCCATGATCTCAACCACGTGCTCGCTGGCTATCCAACAAGCCCTGAAGGCGAGGTCTACGTCGCCTTGTTCACCGCAGCAAATTCAGCAGAGGCGGCCTTGACTATCTTGCCGCCGTCCTCGTGCAATGGCATCACGACGTAAAAATTGGCGTCTTTGATCCAGCACGGTCAGATTTGCGCTCAGATCACCTCGCCGAAGCCGTGCGCCGAGGGGCAGCAACCGAAACAGATCTCTCGGGCCAGGACTTTGCTTGGCGCGAACTTTTGCACTTGCCCTTGGACCAAGCCCGAGAGCAGGTTGGCGTGGTCGGCAAAGGGCTCGTGAGTTCAGGCGGCCCGTGGGATGCCTTTGGTCATGGTGACCGCTGAGGCCACTTTGCGCTTTTGCGCTTGAGGCCTACAGCGCAGATGCTGCTTCGTTGTAGGCATCTAAGTGCGAAGTGGCTGAAATGTACTCATCAACCCAGCGCGCCATCACCGCGGAGGTCTTCTCGACCTTTTCAAACTGACCAACGACTTGGCCAACCGGGTTGAAGGCAACGTCGACGGTCTGGTCTGGCCAGCGGTGCGTGGCCGACACGGCCATTCCCGACACCATGTACTGCAGTGGCATGCCCAGTGGCTCTGGGTTGCCTTCTTCGGCCCAGGCTTCGGTCCAGTCGTTTTTCAGCATCCGACATGGCTTGCCGGTGAAGGAGCGACTGCGCACCGTGTCGCGTGACGTTGCTTTGATGTAGGCCGCTTGTTGGACGGGGGTGTTCTCGGCCTCTTCAACCATGAGCCACTGCGAACCACTCCACGCGCCTTGGCAGCCAAGGGCGAGTGCTGCGGCAATTTGCTCTCCACTGCCAATGCCACCAGCGGCGAGCACTGGTCGCGGGAAAACGGCCTTCACCACTTGTGGCCACAAGACAATGGAGCCAACGTCACCACAGTGACCTCCGCCTTCGCCACCTTGAGCAATGATGATGTCGACGCCTGCAGCAGCGTGCTTGAGTGCCTGATAGGGCGATCCACAAAGAGCTGCAACTTTTCGGCCACGAGCATGGATGAGCTCAATGATTTCAACCGGTGGCGTGCCAAGAGCATTGGCAATGAGGGTCATCTTTGGGTGATTGAGGGCAATCTCGACTTGTGGGGTGGCGGTTGCTTCAGTCCAGCCAAGAAGCTGCAGCGAGTTGTCAGCTCCAGCTTCAGGAAGTGGGACACCGTGGTCCAAGAGCAAATTGCGAGCAAAGTCCAAGTGGCCCTGCGGGACCATCTTGCGCAGCATCTCGGCCAAGTCGTCACCCGAGAGATTGGCGTCCATGCCTTCGTATTTGTTCGGGATCACAATGTCGACGCCGTAGGGCCGGTCACCAATGTGTTCGTCAATCCAGTTGAGCTCAATCTCTAATTGCTCGGGGCTGAAGCCAACTGCGCCAAGCACACCAAAGCCACCAGCTTTGGCCACAGCAACAACCACGTCGCGACAATGGGTAAAGGCAAAGATCGGAAATTCAATTCCAAGGTCGTCACAAATAGGAGTGTGCATGGCTTCCTTCTTTCGTACTCAGGCTTTGACCACGTTCACTTCCAACCAGCTGAACGAGTTCGACTTCGCTAAGTATCCAACCACATCGCTCCTCAGCGCAAAAGCGCAGCAGTGCTTTGACGCCATCGTCAACGCTGCAGCGGGGAAAAGTGGTTGACAAAACGCGGTGCCAACTTCAACGTCAAGCTCAACTTCGTGGTTGAGCACGCTGCACCTCATCTGCGCCAGTCGGCGGCAGGTGAAAAGGGCGAGTTGTTTAGCGCTGCTCAACTTCGTCTAAGTACTCATCGCGCCAAAGGTCATAGAACTCGTCGGGCAACAGCACCGCGTGGGTTGGCTCAAGTGCTTCAACGAAAGCTCGTTCGTGACTGACGACGATGAGTGTGCCTTCCCAGCGGGCCAGCATCTCGCCAATGGCGATAACAGACGCAGGGTCCAAATTGTTGGTCGGTTCGTCCAAGATCAGCAAATTATTCCGACCAGCGGCAATCATGGCGAGACCGAGTTTTGCTCGCTCTCCACCGGACAAGGTTCCTGGCAACTGGTCGGCTTTGTCGCCGGTCAGGCCAAAACTTCCAAGGAGGGCTCGGCGCTCGCCATCGGTCTTCAAGATGACGTCATCTAAGTTCAATAACGCGGAGACCTCGCGGTTGATTTGTTCGTGTTCTTGGGCGAAGTAGCCAACGCTCGTGTTGGTACCGAGTCGAATCGAGCCCTTCGTTGGGGCTTGAACCCCAGCCAAACAGCGAAGCATTGAAGACTTCCCCACACCATTTTTTCCTAAGACCACCACCCGATCGCCACGACCAACGAGCAAGTTGGTTCGCTTTAAAATCGTCTTTGCGCCGTAGACAACCGACAGGTCAGCAATGGTCATCGGCACCGCGCCTGCTCGAGCTGGAACGGGCAATTTGAACGTGACTTTGGAATCGCGTTTTCTCACTTCGGTGCGGTTCGCTTCAATGCGCTCAACACGACGGTCAAGTGCTTTGGCCGTCTTTGCCCGCTTTTCTGTTTGGCCTCGCATGGAGTCAGCGAGGCGAGACAGGCGAACGATTTCTTTTTCTTCCATGGCGCTCGACTTCTCGCGCTGGGAGATGTCGGTTTCGCGAGCTTCTAAAAACGTTGAGTAGTTGCCCTTGTAGGTGTCGAGGCGACCATCGGCGAGTGCGAGCACCTTGTCAATGGACTTATCAAGGAGTGCCAAGTCGTGAGAAATCACGAGGACTGATCCGGGGAACCGGCCAATCTCGTCAAACAACCATCGCTTAGCCGACAAGTCCAAGTGGTTGGTTGGTTCGTCGAGCACCATGGCTTGTGGTTGCTGGAACAAAATCCGAATGAGGTCAACACGTCGGCGCTGACCACCAGAGAGGCTCTCGAGGTCTTCAAAGAGCAGGTCCTGGCGGAGCCCAAGTCCATCAGCGAGGCGCGCCATTTGCGCTTCAGCTTCATATCCTCCGGCATTGCGATAGTGCTCTTCGAGTTCGGAGAAGTGATTGATGGCTTCTTCGGTTGGATCCTTCGCCATCTGGGTTCGAGCTTTGTTGAGTTCCTCGTCAAGCACGTCGAGTCCGCGAGCAGATAACACATGGCTGAAACCAATGGGCTCAAGTCCAAGGCCACCATCGATGGGAACCTGGGGCAAAAAGCCATAGGTCGAACTGAAGGTGATCCTCCCAGTTGAGCGAATGTGAGCACCAGGCTGGCCAAGGATCACCGACAACAACGTGGACTTGCCGGCGCCGTTCTTCCCAACGAGACCGACTTTGTCGGAATCGCCAATCAGCACATTGCAATCGCGAACAATGGGTCTGCCCGCGATCTCAACGTTCAGGTTTTCAATGGTGATCATGGGAAGGCCATTCGTGGGAGGCCAAACTGTGCTGCGGCAGATCGCAGTCCAGTTCGGAAATTTGGGTGAGCAATTTCAGCCAGCGCGCGAGCGCGCTCAGCCAAGGTGAGGCCG
Organism: Acidimicrobiaceae bacterium; assembly: GCA_947456095.1. Lineage (GTDB taxonomy): Bacteria > Actinomycetota > Acidimicrobiia > Acidimicrobiales > RAAP-2 > CAIQEU01. Next base: position 33,379 of record CANGPX010000009.1, on the reverse strand, counting down.
CGCAAATCTGCTGCGCCGTATTCGGTGATGATGATGCCCGTGTGATGTCGCGGCGTACTAATGATCGCACCTGCAGGGTGCGCTGGCACGATTCGGCTGCGAAGTTCTCCACCAATGGTGGCCGTTGAATGCAACACCACCATTGACACATCGTCAAGAGACATCGAAGCCCCTTGAATGAAATCTTCATGGCCGCCAACCCCAGAGATCTGTCGACCATCAATGGCTTCAGCCACGATTTGGCCCACAGCATCAACTGAAATCGCACCGTTGATGGACGTGAAGTTCACGTTGTCGCGAATAACGGAGGGGTCATTGACTGCATCAACTGGCAAAAAAGCGACCTCGGGGTTTTCATGCAGCCAGGCATACATCTCGGCTGAGCCAAGTGCGAAGGTGGTCACACTCGCGCCGACAAATTCGCCCTTGTTGGCATTGGTCACCTTGCCAGCTTGGTGAAGAGCAAAAAGACCGTTGGTGAACATCTCAGAGTGAATGCCATATCCGCCGCCTTCACGAGCAGAAAGCGCGAGTGCCACGAGGTTTGGGATGGGGCCAATACCGCACTGCAGCGTTGCGCCATCAACGACATAGCTCGCGGCCAAGTCAGCAATGGCTTGGTCTTCGTCCGTGCTTGGTTCATCGACGAGGACAAAGGGGGTCTCACCACCTTCAACAACAACGTCAACGAGGTCGAGCGGAATCGTGTTGGTAAACGGCTCCATGGAGTGGGTCAAGGGCAGCAGTGGATTGTCTTCAACAATGAGCAGGCGTTCTGGGTCTTTTCCCGCCAGCAACAGCTCATCTCTCGTCCCACCAAGATGCAGCGACAAATTCACCTGACCAGCTGTTTGGTCGACTCGGCCATGCACGACCATCACCCGCGGTGCCATGCGCCGCAAGGTGACGGCGAATTGGCGAAATCCCGCTGGAACAAAGGAGATGTCCGCGCCAAGTCCGGCATAGAGCCGTTCAATGGGTCCAAAGAAACCCGAACGCATGGCAACGTGTTGTTGGAGCAGCACATCGGCCGAGCTCACGAGCAAGGTGGCGCCCAAGGTGAGTTGTTCCCAGTCAGTTCGCGAGTTGAGCGCCTGCAAAAAGCGTGGCGGATTCCCGAGGCCAAGGCCCATCCCAATCACTTCATGCGCGCGCAGCATCAAGACCGCTTCTTGTGCGGTGACGTAGGTCGCCATGACAACAGTCTGTCAGGCTGTTCGCACTGGGAGAACGGCGCTCACCGCAGTTGAGCTGCTCTAAGGAGACAACATGGAAATTCACGTTTGGTCCGACATTGCCTGTCCGTGGTGTTACATCGGCAAGCGCTCACTCGAAACTGCCCTCTCACGCCTCGGCGACCCTCAAGACGTGACGGTCATCTGGCGCAGTTTTGAACTTGACCCAGGTGCGCCAGCAAAGCGGGATCTGCCAATGGATGAACTCTTGGCCAAGAAATACCACATGACCATGGAACAAGTCGCTGCCACCCAGGCCCGCATCACCGAGACGGCAAGGAGTTTTGGCCTCAGCTATGACTTGAGCAACTTGCAGTCAGGCAACACCTTTGACGCCCATCGCCTGATCCACTTCGCCAACACTTGTGGGCTCGGCGATGCCATGAAAGAACGGCTTTTCCGCGCCTACTTCGAACAGGGTCAACTCATGAGTGACTATGACACCCTCGTTGCTTGCGCCACCGACATTGGCCTTGATGGCGAAGCAGCTCGTGAAGTGCTGGCGACAGGGGCCTATGCGGACGAAGTCCGCTTTGATGAAGAACAGGCCCGCGACAACGAGTTCAGCGCAGTGCCAACGTTTGTTGTTGACGGTCGATTTGCTGTCTCTGGCGCCCAAGACCCAGACGTCCTTGTGACCATGATCGAGCGAGCCCGAGCAACGGCGTAGTTACTCGTCTTCGGTTTCAGCAACCACGCGCGTCACTGCCGCGACGGTTTGCCCATCGTCTAAGTTCATGACCCGAACACCGGTCGCGTCGCGACCTTGGCTGGCGATTTCACGAACCGCCATCCGGATAATGACTCCACCTGAACTGACCAGCAGAATTTCTTCATCCAAGTTGGCCATGAACGCTGCGACGACTCGACCGCGCGCCGCGGTCAAGCGGATGCCACGGACACCTTGGCCACCTCGGGCTTGACTATTGAAGCGCTCGAGCTTCGTGCGCTTCCCAAATCCAGCATTGGTCACAATCAAGATGTCGAGGTCATCACCAGCAACGTCTAAGGAGACCACTTCGTCGCCTGGCTTCAACTTGATGCCGCGAACTCCACCGGCCGAGCGACCCATTGGTCGCACATCTTCTTCCTTGAAGCGAATGGTCATGCCTTGTGAGGTCACGCAGAACAGATCGTCGTTGCCGCTGGTGCGAACGACGCGCACAAGGTTGTCGCCCTCGCGGAGATTGAGGGCAATGAAACCATCGCGACGGGACTTGTCGTATTCAGAGAATGGGGTCTTTTTCACTTGACCGAGACTCGTGACGAACAACAAGTACTGCTCTTCGGGGAAGTCCCTCGTGTCGACCACCGCTTGGATGGATTCCCCAGCCGCGAGCGGAATGAGGTTGACGACAGCTGTGCCCTTGGCTTGGCGTTCTTTCATGGGGACCTCGTGGCCCCGCAGACGATAGACCTTGCCCTTGTTCGAAAACAGCAAGAGATACGCGTGTGTGGTGGTGTGGACCACGTGGGTGACGAGGTCTTCTTCTTTGAGTTTTGCTCCCGCGACCCCGCGACCACCGCGACCTTGGGTCTTAAAGTTCGCCGCAGACACGGACTTGATGTAGCCAGCTTGGGTCATCGTGACGACGATCTCTTCGTCGTCAATGAGGTCCTCAGCACCAAGTTCGCCTGGGTCGTTGATGATTTGCGAACGGCGAGGGTTGGCGAATTTCGTCTTGATTGCTGACATCTCTTCAGCAATGACCGCTTTCAGCTTCACATCGTCGCCAAGGATGGCTTGAAGTGCGGCGATGACCTCGCGTAGCTTTTCCATCTCTTCGTCGAGTTCAGCTCGACCAAGTCGGGTCAAGCGACCAAGGGTCATGTCCAAAATGTGGTTGGCCTGCTCTTCGGAGAACTCATAGGGCTCGACCATGAGCGCCTGGCGAGCAGCTGAGCGGTCATCGGAGGCACGAATGGTCGCGATGATGGCATCGAGCATGTCGAGTGCCTTGATGAGGCCTTCAACAATGTGGGCTCGAGCTTCAGCTTTGCGAAGTCGGAATTCTGACCGGCGAGTGACGACTTCAATCTGGTGGTCAAGGTAGTGCTGGAGCGCTTGAGCCAAGTTGAGCGTGCGCGGGACGCCATCGACCAGGGCCAAGGTGTTGACCCCAAAGCTCGTCTGCAGCGGCGTCATCTTGTAGAGCTTGTTGAGCACCACATTGGCGTTGGCGTCGCGCTTTAACTTGATGACCAGTCGCGGCTTTTTCCCAGCTGACGAGTTGAGCAGCCCGGAGATGCCCTCGAGTTCTTTGTTGTCGGAAAGCTCGGCAATGCGCGACTCGATTGACTCAACTGAGGTTTGATACGGCAACTCCGTCACCACAATTTGCGTTGTGCCCTTGATTTCTTCAATTTCGGCAACCGCGCGCATCTTGATGGAGCCGCGACCAGTTCGAAACGCGTCCATAATGCCGGCGCGACCGAGAATTTGGGCACCAGTTGGAAAGTCTGGACCCTTCACAAACTGCATCAGGTCATCTGGAGTAGATCCGGGATTTGCCAACAAGTGGAGCGCTGCGTCGATCACTTCGCCCAAGTTGTGGGGAGGAATATTCGTCGCCATACCAACAGCAATGCCCTGTGAGCCGTTGACGAGCAAGTTCGGGAAGCGAGAAGGCAAGACCTTGGGCTCAAGATCCGTGTTGTCGTAGTTGGGCCCAAAATCAATGGTCTCTTCATCAATGCCCGACATGAGCTCAAGCGCGAGTGGCGCCAAGCGACATTCGGTGTAACGCATTGCTGCGGCACCTTCGTCTGGACCAGTTCCACCGAAGTTGCCGTGGCCGTCAATGAGCGGGTGGCGCATGGAGAATTCTTGAACCATGCGCACGAGAGCGTCGTAAATGGCGGTGTCACCGTGTGGGTGGAACGTACCCATGACTTCACCGACGACTTTGGCGCACTTCGTGTGTGGACGATCAGGACGCAGCCCCTGGTCGAACATTGAATACAAGATGCGACGGTGGACGGGCTTTAGTCCATCTCTGACGTCGGGCAGTGCCCGACTGACGATGACCGACATGGAGTACTCAAGGAACGAGCGCTCCATCTCTTCTTGGATTTCGATCGGCTGAATACCCGATGGGGTTTCTTCGATGGGGTTCTCTGGTGGGGTAGTCATAGTTACCTTGGTCTCCTCAGATGTCGAGGAACCGGACGTCCTTCGCGTTTTGCTGAATGAAATTGCGTCGAAGTTCGACGTCGTCGCCCATCAAGACTGAGCAGACCTCGTCGGCGAGCGCTGCTTGGTCAACAGATACTTGGAGCAGTGAGCGCTTGCCTGCATCCATGGTGGTGTCTTTCAATTCACCAAAGTCCATCTCACCAAGACCCTTCAACCGCTGGAAGTCATTTTTGTGATCTTTGTGTTCAGCCAAGTAGACAGCCTTCGCGCTGTCGTCTTTCAGGTAGATCTTTTCCTTGCCAACAAGGGTTGAATACAGCGGTGGTTGGGCGCAGTAGACAAAGCCACCTTCAACAAGCGGCCGCATCTGCCGGAAGAAGAAGGTCAGCAACAAGGTGCGGATGTGGCTGCCGTCGACGTCTGCATCGGCGAGCAAAATCACCTTGTGGTAGCGGATCTTCGAGACGTCAAACTCTTCGCCAAGACCAGCGCCAATTGCGGCGATGAGCGCTTGGATTTCAGCGTTTTTCAGCATCTTGTCAACGCGAGCACGCTCGACGTTCAAGATCTTGCCGCGAATTGGCAAAATCGCTTGGCGCACTGGGTCGCGAGCATCTTTGGCTGAACCACCAGCCGAATTGCCTTCGACAATGAACAACTCAGACTCGCGAGCTTCCTTCGACGAGCAGTCCACCAGCTTTCCAGGAAGTCCTGCGCCATCAAGGGCTGACTTTCGTCGGGTCAGGTCGCGAGCAGATTGTGAAGCAATCCGGGCTCGCGCCGCGAGAAGCGCCTTTTTCACCACTTGGTTCGCTTCGGTGGGATTCTCCTCCATCCACTCGAGCAACTTGGCGTTCGTTGCCTTCTGCACGAGGGACTTCATTGGCACATTGCCAAGCTTGGCTTTGGTTTGGCCTTCGAACTGTGGTTCTTGGAGTCGGACGGAGATAATGGCCGTCAACCCTTCCCGAATGTCTTCGTTCTTCAGGTTCTCGTCTTTTTCTTTCAACAAGTTGTGTGCGCGGGCGTACTTGTTCACCGTCAAGGTCAGCGCGGCACGGAAACCTTCTTCGTGCATCCCTCCTTCGGTGGTTGAAATGCCGTTTGCGAACGAGTGGATCGACTCGTAGTAGCCCGAGTTCCACTGGAAGGCAACATCGACTTCCATGGTTTCTTCGATTTGGCTAAAACTGCCGACTTTTTTGAACAGGGCTTCTTTGCTCAGGTTCAAGTGGCGAACAAAGTCGACAATGCCGCCGTTGTACTTGTACACCGTTGGCGTCGAATCACGGCCTTCGCGAAGGTCTGAGAAACGAATCTCGAGGCCTTTGTTGAGAAACGCCATGATCTGCAAGCGTTCAGTCACCGTCTGGGCACGAAATTCGATTTCTTCGAAGATTGTGGCGTCTGGCCAGAAGGTACAGGTTGTTCCAGTACGACCCTTTGGTGCTGGACCGGTGATGGCGAGTTTGCCTTGAGGTTTTCCGCCATCTCGAAACTCAAGTTCGTAGTGGTTGTCGTTGCGGTCGACTTCTAAAATGAGGTGGGTCGACAACGCATTGACAACACTCGCTCCCACACCATGAAGACCACCAGAAACCTTGTAGCCACCACCACCGAATTTTCCACCAGCGTGAAGCACGGTGTAGACGACTTCGGCTGCTGACTTGCCTTTGTAACTCTTGTGCTCATCAACGGGGATTCCGCGTCCATCGTCGGTGACCTTCACGCCACCATCGGCGAGCAACATCACTTCGATCTTTGTGCAGTGGCCAGCCATGGCCTCGTCAACCGCGTTGTCGACGATCTCCCAAATGAGGTGGTGGAGACCGCTTGCTCCGGTCGAGCCAATGTACATACCAGGCCGAACGCGAACGGGTTCGAGCCCTTCGAGGACGGTAATGGCGCTTGCGTCGTAACTGTCTTTCGGCGTCACAGCACCTGCTCGAGCATCTTCACCACGGGCGCGGCCTCCAGATTCCAATTTCGTTGATTCGTGGGTAGTTCGCTGGCCCGGTCGGCCTGACGATCCCCGCGTTGATTATCTTCGCAGTCTACCTGATAGACCTTCGGCGAGCGGGCTTCATCTTGGCCGAAGAACAACAGAAATTCCGCTGGGAGCGTCAATTCCTTGCGCAGTTGCCGCAGCGCGAATCTGCGGCCAGGAGACTTTGAGGTGGGTGGCGTAGTCAGCACGGTCACACCGTACGGTCAAGGTGTCGCTTTCAACCTTGATTGGTGATGACACCGTCGAAACTTCCTCGCCAACAAGTGTTGGCCACTGGTCGATCAACTCGGTCAGGGTTTTGGCCGAACTCTGAGTGATTCGGCCAAGAATACGACTCAGCGACGTTGAAATCGCCGTTGGGCCATCGCCTGAATACCAACCACGCTTAGTCACTCGTTGCTCCAAGTGTCGCCACATCAATGACCGTTGCCGCCTTGACGTCATCAGGCAGCGGCACTGCAGAAGAGATCAGGGTCTGCCCTTTTGGCAGCGCTGCGACGAGGCGACGTGCTCGATCTGGGTCAAGTTCACTAAACACGTCGTCGAGCAGCAACGTTGGCGGGCGCCCATGGTGCTCGGTGACGAAATGATGCAGGGCCAAGCGCACACTCAAGGCCAAACATCGCTGTTCGCCTTGGGAGGCTTGGGTTCTGGCGTCGCGACCGTTCACCTGCATGACGAGATCATCGCGGTGAGGACCAACGGTTGTTTGCGCGCGACGAACGTCATCTTGTCGAGCGCGCAGTAACGCTTCTCGAAGATCGCCAAGAAATGAGGTTGAGTAGCTGAGTGAAGTCGATTCACTTTGCCGGTTTTCGGTCGCCAGCGCGACATACGCTGCGGCAACTTGAGGCTGGAGGCTGTCAACGAGTTCTTGGCGAAGACGAATGAGTTCGGTTCCTGCTGTAGCAAGTCTTTCGTCCCAAACCTCAAGGCTGGACTCAATTTCACTGGTGAGTTTGCCTTTTGCTTGCTTGAGCAACGCCCCGCGCTGGCGCAAAACTCGCTCGACCGTCTCAATGAGTTGGCCAGCTGCGGGCGAGAGCACTGCGAGCGCGTCATCTAACAGGTCTCTGCGACCAGCTGGGCCACCGCGGACAACGAGAATGTCATCAGGGGTGAAGGTGGTGACGGTGAGGACTTGGGCCAGATCGCTTTTTGTCTGGACGGTTTGCTTATTGATGAGCATTTTGCCGGGACCGACGCGGTGAATCGCGGCATCAATCGTTGAGTCGCGACCATGATGACTCGACGTCCCATGCAGATACGCCGTTGCTTCGTGCTGGCGAACGAGCGTTTCTTTGGTCGCTCCGCGAAAGCTTCTCGCACTTGCGAGGTAAGCAACCGCTTCTAAGACCGTTGTTTTTCCGGTTCCATTTGGACCAAGCAGCACCGTTGTGCCCTCGAGGTCCGGTTCAAAGCGAGCCTCGCGGAAGATCCGAAAGTTCTGCAGATCGAGGCGGGTGAGCCCCACGTTGGCTTAGGGCACTCGAACGGGCATCAACAAATACCGAAAATCGGTCTGTTCAGCGCTGCGCACGGTGGCTGGGCGACTCGCGTCAGTACTTTCAATGAGTACTTCATCGGACAAAATCGCATCAATGCCGTCAATGAGGTAGGTCGGGTTGAACGCAATGGTGAAGTCATCACCAGTGAAATCACCATCGACGGTTTCGCTGGCATCACCATCAGCTGACTGAACAGTGATGTCCACGCCACCTGCGCGCATCGAAAGTCGAACCGGGGTGGTGTTGTCGCGAACAAGGAGGCGAACACGGCGAAGTGCTCCCATCAACGTCTCTTTCCCAAGCAACAGTTGATTGGGGTAACTCTCGGGGATGAGCTGGCGATAGTCGGGGTAGGTACCTTCGAGCAGTCGAGTGGAGATGGTCACATTGCCAGTTGAAAACGAAATCTCGTTTTTCGATGCGGCAATACCAACCGTTGCGCCATCTTGGGCTGCATTGGTCAGTCGCTGGAGTTCAGTGAGTGAGCGGGCAGGAACAAGGATGTCTTCATCAGAAACCACACCGGTGTTGACGGCAAGGTCGCGAAGCGCCAATCGATACGAGTCCGTCGCAACCATGCGCAGCACGTTGTCGGTCGTCGTGAACAACACACCGGTCAGTAGTGGCCGGGCGTCGTCATTTGATGAGGCGCGAACGACCTGGCGCAGTCCTTCAGCAAGAGCGCTTGCGTCAATAGCTGACATTGGAGCGCTCGCGGCAGCGACATTTGGAAATTCAGCTGCTGGGTAGGCGCGAATTCCAAAATGCGACCGAGCAGCAGCAATGTCGACTCGGTCATCAGTTGCTTCAATGGTGAGTGCACCTGGCTCGAGCGAACGGACAATGTCAGCGGCGAGTTTGGCTGGCACAACAGCACTGCCGTCAGTGATGCCAATGACTTCGAACTGCACACGGATGGCAAGATCGAGATCAGTACCTGTGACGGTGAGCTGGTTTCCCTCACACTGAAGGAGCAAGCCAGAAAGAACCGCAGAGGCTCCACGACTCGCTACAGCGCGGCCTGCAGTGCTGAGTGCTTCAGCGAGTGAGTCACGCTCAGATCTGAATTTCACTTGGGCTCTCTTTCATTCACCGATCCGCCTCAACAGGGAGATCGTAGTTATAGATAGTGGTAATAGGTCCTGTGGATTGTGACTAAGACGACGTTTTCCCAGTTCACGGTCGATTTCCGTAATCCACTGCCACAAGGGCAACTGTGGACGACAATTTCCAACTGCTCACTAGTGACCAAAGTCTTGTGGACAACAGTCGGTTGTTCCCCAACTTGGACACAACCCGCCCACAACTCTTCCCCGGTGCTTCCCACAGGTTACGCATTGTTTCGCAGGCTTGCCTCAAGGATGGTCACCTGGTCGTAGATGGTTTGACGCTCACCCATTTGACCCTCAATCTTGCTACAAGCGTTGATGCACGTGGTGTGGTCTCTTCCACCAAAGACTCGACCAATGGCTGGGTAGGAGAACTCTGTCAGTGTGCGAACGAGATACATCGCTACATGGCGAGCGGTGACGAGGGGGCGGACGCGCTTTGGCCCAACAATGTCTTCAACAGTGAAGCCATAGGTTTCAGCAACCGCATCAAGGATCATCTCCGGGGTAATCATTCTCGGTGAGCCACCTTGGACAATGTCAGCCAGCGTTGCTTGTGCTGACTCCAAGGTGATGGGTTCTTGATTGAGTTTTCCTCGAGCGACAACTCGGGTGAGTGCTCCTTCGAGCTCACGAATGTTGTCTCGAACGTGTTTGGCGATGAATTCAAGCACTTCATTTGGCACGTGTACAGGTTCACGCTCAGCCTTGGTACGAAGAATTGCCAGACGCGTTTCTAAGTCAGGCGGGTCAATTTCGACCAGCAGTCCAGATAACAGGCGACTGCGAAGTCGATCTTCTAAGTCCTGAATGGACTTTGGAGCTCGGTCGGAGGTGAGAACGATCTGCTTTCCCGCTTGCTTTAAATCGTTGTAGGTGTGGAAGAGCTCTTCTTGGAGTCCTTCTTTGTTCTGCATGAATTGGACATCGTCAATGAGCAACACATCACATTCTCGGTAGTGACGCTTGAACGATGCAGCTGATCTTCCAAGACGGATGGCATCGACATAGTCATTGAGGAAGGTCTCTGTCGTGACGTAGAGCACTCGATGACCCCGGTAATTCTCCAAGACGTAGTTCCCAATGGCATGAAGAAGGTGAGTCTTGCCAAGACCCGAGGCTCCATAGATGTAGAGCGGGTTGTAGACATTGCCAGGAATCTCTGCAGCAGCCTTTGCTGCCGCACAAGCGAGACGGTTTGACGATGCTGAGACGAAGGTGTCGAACGTAAAGCGAGGGTCAACTCCAACGCTTGACCCGAGGGTCCCCGACGTTGGTCGTGGCGCAGGAGGCTTTCGCTGGACTGGCACGGCAACGACTTCTTCAACGGTTGCTGGGGCACACAGGGCGGCGTCGACAATGAGCTCAACCTCAAGGGAATCGTCAATTTCCATCGCGAGTGATTCAGTGATGATGGGGAGATACCGAGTAACAATTTGATCCCGGACCACTTCGTCGGGAACGGCGAGCCGCAAGGTGTCTCCGTGTAAATCCACAGGCGCAATCTTGGACAAGTACATGGTCCAGACCATCTCAGACACCTGACCGCGTAAGGCTTCGGTGCAGCTCCCCCAAAGTTGATCGACGTTTTCCACAAGTCCCTCCAACACGACTACGCCCACGTCATCCACAACGTTATCCACAGGTGTGGAGAGTGAGGCGTTGCAAGGGTGGGAAGGGCAACCTACACGCGATTTCCACAGGCTGCCAGAAGGGGTCGCGATCTGACCTAACATAGGTTGGCTGCCTCGGACGCTTCCGTTCGACGTGGCACTCCGCACCGGTGGGAAACTCTTCCAGACCCACCTTCGCAGCGAAAGGCCGAACACGTGAAGCGCACCTTCCAACCAAATACTCGCCGTCGGGCAAAAAAGCATGGATTCAAGGCACGGATGTCCACCCGTGCAGGCCGTGCCGTCTTGAAGGCTCGTCGCCTCAAGGGCCGTCACCGCATTAGCGCCTAGTCCCCTTGTCCGGCCAGTCGGTCGGGAGCGTGCAACACCGTTCGCTCTTCGACGCGTTGCGACGACCAAATGGGAGGGCCTCCCGAGGTCCAATCCGGGTGAGTTTCATCCGAGCAGGCCACGGGAACACTTTGACGCGCCCTTGCGTCGCTTATGCCATTGATAAGCGATGTGGAAATGCCGTGAATCGCAACCTGCTCCGCCGACGCCTTCGTGCAATTGTGAGCGAAGTTGTGAGCGATCTGACTCCTGGTGCTTACCTCGTCCGAACGGAACCTGCAGCCCAAGACCTGAGCTTCCAAGAGCTTCGCCTCCTGGTGGCTCAAACGGTCATTACTGCGGGAATAAAGGGATCTTGACCGTGAAAACCCCAACATTTCAGGCAAAAATTGCCCTCAAGGCCATTGAGGTGTATCAGGCTGCCCGGGCCGGTCGACCCTCTCCCTGTCGTTTTCATCCCTCATGCTCCACCTATGCAGCGCAAGCCATCTCCGTCCATGGAGCAGCGAGGGGAAGCTGGCTTGGAATTCGGCGCATTGTTCGCTGTCAACCCTTTGCCGCCCACGGATATGACCCAGTCCCCGCCCCGACTTTGAGGAGTTCGAACCACTCATGACCCACGCACTCATCTCTGCGGGAATCTTCCAATCAATTGGCCACAGCGTTTCGGTGATCTTCCACCCCCTACTGGTGCTGTTCGCCACGATTTTGTCAACGATCTACGGCGTTATCCCCAATTATGCCCTGGCAATTTCAGCACTGACTCTTGTGATTATGGCCATCCTCACGCCACTCACGGTGAAGTCGACCAAGTCTCAAATTGCCATGCAGCGCATCCAGCCCGAGATGAAGAAGCTGCAGCTGAAGTACAAGGGTTCCACCGACAAGGTGGCGATGAACGAAGAAATGATGGGGCTCTACAAAGAGCATGGTGTGAACCCACTGTCTGGTTGCTTGCCAGTCTTGGCTCAAGCCCCGTTTATGTCAGTGCTCTACTTCGTCATCCGAGGCCTCACGCACATGACTCCCGGTGTCAACGGCGCCGCGGAGAAAGCATCACCACAATATATTCCACATTCTTCACAGATGTATCACGATTTAATTGCTTCTAATGGACATATGGTCTCGTTCGGAGTTGACCTTGCAAACCACCCATTCTCCCCGGGCTTAACGCTTGTTCAACGCATCCCCCTCTTCGCCCTGATTGGCGCTGCTGTTGGGCTTCAGTACGTTCTGATGTGGCAGATTAAGAAGAATCTTCAGGCTGGAAATCAGGGTCCGCAGCAGATGCAGACCATCCAGCGAATCATGCCACTCTTGTTCGCTTACATTTACTTCATTGTTCCTGCAGCACTCACCGTCTATTTTGTCGTTTCTAACATAGTTCGTGTGCTGACCCAGGACCTGATGTTCCGAACCGGTGTGGTGAAGCGACCACAACACAAAGCAGCTGAGCGGGTCATTCCTGCCACTGCGAAGGACCCCGGTACGGCCAAGAAGCAGAGCAAGTCAGCACCTGCTGACGACTCTGACAACGAGGGCGCGGCAAAAGCCCACCCTCGATCGAAAGACAAGCGGAAGCGGAGAGATCGCTAATGGAATGGGTAGAAGTCACAGCAGCAAATATCGAGCAGGCCACCGAATCAGCCCTTCGTCAACTTGGCGTTGACGCAGACGATGCTGAAGTCATCGTCGTCTCAGAGCCAACGAAGGGACTTTTTGGTCGAATGCGGGGTGAGGCACGAGTAAAAGCCCGTGTTCGTCCAGCTGGTCCACGGCCAAAGCGCAATCGCAATCGCCGGGAGCGCACGTCTGAGCGCTCTGGTGGCGAACAGCGACCACAGCAGCAAAAGAAGGAAAAGCCCGAGGTGAAAGGCGAAAAGCCTCGTGCCAACGCCGGGAAGCAGGGTCGAGGAAACAACAGCGGTCGCAGCCAGCAAAGTGGTGAGCGCCGTCCAAAGCAAGAGGAGCGAGAGATGGCAGATGGCATCACCCTGGAAGAGCAAGCAAAGGTCGGTCAAGAGTTCTTGAAGGGACTCCTCGATGCCTATGGCTATGAAGCCAGCGTCGAAATCCGTAAACTTGACGACGAAACGCTGGAGCTTGCCGTCACTGGTGAAGAACTTGGACTCCTCGTTGGTCCTCGGGGCACCACGTTGGCCGCACTTCAAGACATCACCCGCACCGTGGTTCAGGCGAAGTTCACCGCCCGCACCGACCGGATTCTCGTTGATGTAGCCCAGTACCGCGAGCGTCGGGTTGTCGCACTTCGCCGCTGGATTGCTGGTATTGCTGATGAAGTGAAGACTTCAGGCGAAGAGCGAGCGCTTGAGCCAATGTCACCAGCTGACCGCAAGGTCATTCACGATGCGGTGAACGAAATCGAAGGTGTGGAGACTCGTTCCGAGGGTGAAGACGCCCGTCGCTACGTCGTTCTCGTTCCCTCCGACTGAATCAACCTGCTCGGAACTCGGTGTTCACCAGCGAGAACTTCTCTGTCTTCGGCCGAGCTGCACTGCAGCAGGCCTTTGACTTTGGGCTACTCGGCCCGGGATCTGTTGAAGCACATATCAGTCACGCCCTTGGCTATAGCGATGTTGCTGGCCAAGTTGGTGCGATCACGACTGGTCGAGTAGCGGACCTTGGTTCAGGCGGTGGTCTCCCCGGTTTGGTCCTGGCGGAAGCATGGCCAGAAGCCAATCTGGTCCTCATTGATGCAGCAGAGCGCCGCTGTGTCTTTTTGAGCACCTCGGTTGAGGACATGGGACTCGAGAATCGAGTCTCAGTGCGCCGAGGCAGAGCTGAAGAACTCGGACATGCGGAAGACTTGCGTTCAAGTTTTGATCTCGTGGTTGCCCGGTCCTTCGGTCCCCCGCCCGTTCTGGCTGAATGTGCGGCGCCACTGTTGAAAATCGGTGGGTGGATGATTGTCTCTGAGCCCCCATCAATCGAGGCAACAGAACAGCGTTGGCCCGAGCAAGGTTTGGCCATCCTGGGATTCTCCGGATCAACACCAGTGAAATCTGATCGCCACTTCGTTGCCATTCAGAAGGTTGAGGCAACCGAAGACCGTTACCCTCGCAGAGTTGGTGTGCCAGGAAAGCGCCCACTCTTCCCGATTCTCGACCGGTAGGCGAGTAGTCCACTTCTCCCACAATTGTTCCCGTCAGTCCTGACGACTTTTGGTGACTGGTGGGTGACACGACGATGTTTCACGTGAAACATCGCTCCCCTGTATTGGCGCTGCCTACCCCGATGCAAGAGTTCGAACTGAACTCCGCAGTTTGGATGGTTAGGGAAGAGCATTCCCTTGATTCACTTGGAAAACAACCAAACGGGGGAACTGATAGCTCAGCTGGGAAGTCGTCGAACGTCTTGACGTGTTTCACGTGAAACACCCCCTTCGTCTTGGTGGAGCGTTGCAGCTGACCGACGGTTCTTGAGAAAGCCCGATTCCACTTGTTTTCCCTTGAGGACTGATTGGTGATTCCATCTTTTGGGTGGGCGAGATGGCCTGAGGGGCAAGGGACTCATCGTCGGGGAGAATTCGTGATCGAGATTCAGTGATGTTTCACGTGAAACATGATCGTGGTTCAATAGAGGAGTGCAATCGCTGGTGATTCGTCCACTCGTCGGAGAAGACCTTGAACGCCATGCACTGATCATGGCGAATCCAGAGGTAGTTCGCTACCTCTATGAGGATCCTCTCTCAGCGGCTGAGGCAGAAGTCCACTTGATTCGTCGATTGGAAGTTGGACCAGCAGAGCCAGGTCAGTGGCGTAATTTCGCTGTCGACTTCAACGACCAACTCATTGGAGAAGTCGGATTTGTCCTGAACTCGACCCTTCACCGTGAAGCAGAAGTCGGATACTTCTTCGATCCTGCCTTTCGTGGTAATGGTCTTGCCTCCTCAGCGGTTGCTGTCATGGTTGATTGGTGTTTCACTGAACTCAAGGCTCATCGTGTGGTCGGACGGCTCGATGCTCGAAACGAGAGATCCTCAGCCCTTTTGGCCCGCTTAGGTTTCACTCTTGAGGGAAGATTCAGAGAAAACGAATTCGTGAAGGGGGAGTGGACCGATGAATTGGTCTACGCTGTGCTTGAACACGAGTGGGAAGTCGTTCGGCCTAGCCTGGCAAATCTGCCTTCTACCGTGTTTCACGTGAAACATCCCGAGGAACCACTTCGGTAAACAAGGTGTTCCACGTGAAACATCACCGTGTCGCCAAAACTACCGCTTGACCGATTTCCCGGGCTGCGACAGTATAGAAACTCAACCAACGGAGAGGCCAATGATCTTCAAACGACGAGATCGAGATGCCGAAGACGGCGAGAAGTTTGAACCGCAGGCCACAGTGGCAATGAGCGACGATTCAGCCCCAATCTCAGCGCCTGAGATGGGGTCTGAAGTTGAGGCCCAGCCTGAACCACAGATGCGCGACCGTTCTGACAAGTTTTCTTGGGGCGAAGGCGACATTGTGATCGGAACGAACGTCTATGACGCTGTCATCACCGAGGGGGCTCCACAGGCCCCTCACGAGGAAGATGACGCCGAGGAAGCCCCACTGCTGGCTCCCGTTGCAGACGATCTTCTCGACGACGACGACGAAGATGATGATGAAGAAGAAGCCGAAGATGAAGACGACGAGGTGGAGGCTTCAGGCGAAGCCGAGGTCGAAATGGCTGGCGGAAAGCCAGTACGGCCACTCCCCCGAGTTCTCGCTGTTGCCAATCAAAAAGGTGGTGTTGGCAAGACCACAACCACGATCAATTTAGGCGCAGGTCTTGCTGAACTTGGTTACCGCGTTCTCGTCATTGACTTAGATCCTCAGGGCAACGCCACAACAGGTCTCGGTATCGATGCCCGAAACTTTGAGTTGTCAATGTATGACGTCCTCATGCGAGACGCCGATTTGGCTGATGTGATTGAACCCACCAGCACCAAAAATCTGTTTGTCGCCCCAGCAACGATTGACTTGGCAGGAGTCGAGATCGAACTCGTTCCCGCCTTTAGTCGTGAACAGAAGTTGAAGCGTGCCGTTGACCAGATCATTGAAGACTTTGATTTCATCATGATTGACTGTCCACCAAGCCTCGGGCTCATCACGATCAATGGTCTCGCAGCGGCAACCGAGGTGCTCGTGCCAATTCAGTGCGAGTACTACGCCTTGGAGGGCCTTGGGCAGCTCTTGCGCAATGTCAAGCTCGTTGCCTCCAATCTCAACCCGGCACTCGAAGTCACGACCATTGTGCTCACCATGTATGACGGTCGCACCAAGCTCGCGGCAGACGTTGCCAGTGAAGTTCGTAATCATTTCCCGAACGAAGTTTGCTCGGCTGTTATCCCGAGAACAGTTCGCTTATCTGAAGCGCCCTCGTTCGGGCAACCCATCACCAGTTTTGACCCGAGCTCACGTGGAGCACGGGCATATCGAAATCTTGCCAGGGAGGTAAGCAATGGCGCGACCAAGCGGACTCGGTAAAGGCCTCGGGGCCCTTATCCCAACAGAAGTAGCAAATAACAACACCTCAGCACTGCGAGAGGTGCCGATTGGGTCGATTCAGCCCAACACCTATCAGCCACGCACGGTGTTTGACGAAGAGGCAATGAGCTCACTTGCTGCCTCCATCAAAGAACTCGGAGTGTTGCAGCCCATCTTGGTTCGCCCACTTGAAGGCCAAGAGCATTCATATGAGCTCATCGCTGGTGAGCGTCGTTGGCGGGCTGCTCGCCGAGCTGGGCTCCAGACCATTCCGGTGCTCGTGCGCTCCGAAGTCAATGATCTGACGAGCTTAGAACAAGCCCTGGTTGAAAATGTCCAACGTTCAGACTTGAACGCTTTAGAAGAAGCTGCCGCTTATCAGCAGTTGATTGATGAGTTCTCACTCACCCACGACCAGGTGTCTCAGCGTGTGGGCAAGAGTCGCGTTGCGGTGACCAACACGCTTCGCCTCTTACAACTCCCAACCTCAGTGCAGAGCCTCGTTGCTGATGGCACCTTGTCTGCTGGTCACGGTCGTGCACTCCTTACAGTTCCTGATCGGGCTGAACAAGAAGCCTTGGCTGCTCGATGCCTCGCTGAGGACCTTTCGGTTCGTCGGTTGGAAGCCATTGTCCGTGGTGATGAACCCCTGGAAGCATCAGAGACGATTCTTGAAGGGGTAACGACCACCACAACTGGCGCACTTCGACGGATGCCTGACCCAATGGTCCTTGAACTTGAGGAATTGCTGTCAGATCACTTGGCCACGCGAGTCAAGGTGGATTTGAAGAAGACTCGAGGCAAGCTCATGGTTGAGTTCGCCACCTTGGAGGACTTAGAGCGCATCTATCGCGCCATGCTCGGGAGTACTTCATCGCAAGGTTAACCCTGAGTTGAACTCTCAACAACATGAGGTTGAGATTCATCCACAACCTTAAGCACAGGTTGTGGATTGTTGAAAACTCGTCACAAAGCCGTCACACAACCTCTCGTTGACGGTGTCGACCTTGTTGAGGTCTGTTGAGGCAACTCAAGAAGGTTTAGCGGCTCTCGTCGCCCTCGTGGAAGTCAGCGGTGATTGCAGTGGCGAGCGCCTCAGCCACACCACTCGCTCCACCGATGGTTTCAAGGGTGTGGGGGAGCTCAACGACAATTGCGGTCATGAGGGTTTCACGAAGCAACGGCAGCGCCATCCCCACAGCACTCAACTGAAGTTCATGTGTCGGAATAAAGCTCGCCATGATCTGTGAGGCGAGTGACTTTCCACTGGCAGACTCGTAGGCATAACCGCTATAGAACAGTGTTCTACATGTAGAGGTCTCCTGGGCGTGAGCGAGTCCAAGGTAAAGATCAACACCGAGACGATTGGCGAAAGCAGGGTCGGTCCGTTCATCGCCTCCGAGGCGATGAACCGTGAGGCCGACGCTTTCGAGGTGGAGGTGAATGGTGTGAACAGCGCTGTGGTCAATGCCGAGTGAGGAAAGCCCCACGACTTTGAAGCGATCTGCGCCTGAGCGACTCCGCAGCAGCTCAACATCTCTGACTGCCGTTACTGATCTGGTGAGTTCACTGAGTCCGCCAAGACGCAGCAACTGCGCAGTGGTGACCGGGCCAGCTTTTCCATCAGGAGTTAAGCCAATATTTTCTTGGAATTCCGCCACCGCGTGGGCGGTCAAGCCACCAAAGATGCCATCAACCCGGTCAGTGTCAAATCCCAAGGCACACAGCCGCTGTTGAAGGTCGGCAACATCATCACCACGCAGCATGGGCGAGAGGTGTTCAAGGGGGCGACTTCCAAGGACATGGCCGGCCTCAACGAGCACCGACCATGTGGCTTGGTCAATTTTTCCGGTCCTTGGAAGTCCTCGACGTCGCTGAAAGGCTTCAACTGCAGCCCTCGTGGCCGGGCCAAAAAAGCCAGCATCGTCACGCGACGAGGCGAGACCGAGTGCTTCAAGGCGAGCACGCAACTCAGCGACTTCGTCGCCAGCGCTGCCTTCTTTCAGCACGAAGTTCTGCTCAGGGACTACAGGAATTCAGCCAACTCCTGGACGAGTGCGCCCTTTGGCTTTGCGCCGACGAGACGCTTCACCGCTTGACCGTCTTTGAAGACAATGAGGGTCGGAATGCTCATGACGTCAAAACGACGGGTGACATCGAGATTGTCGTCAATGTTGAGCTTGGCAATGGTGATACCGGCGTTCTCGGAGGCAATTTCGTCAAGAATCGGGGCAATCATCTTGCAAGGACCACACCATTCGGCCCAGAAGTCCACAACCACCGCGCCAGAAGCCGCGCCGATTTGCTCATCAAATGTTGCATCGGTCAAGTTGATCACGTGCTCACTCATGGTGCACCTTTCGTTGGTCAGCGAATCTATAACGCCACAAAGCCGCGCTTTGTTCCCACCGTCGGGTTAGTGGCCTTGGCCTTCGAGCCACCGCTCAGCGTCAATTGCGGCCATGCAACCTGATCCAGCCGAGGTAATGGCTTGGCGGTAGACATGGTCTTGGACATCGCCACAGGCAAAGACGCCGTCAACGGTCGTGCGAGATCCAACACCCACCTCGATGTAGCCGTTGTCGTGTAGGCCGAGTTGGCCCTTGAACAAGTCGGTGTTGGGAACGTGGCCAATGGCCACGAAAATCCCGGTGACTTCCAAGACTGCTTCGGCACCGGTCACGGTGTCGACAATGGCTAACCGCTCAACTTTTGACTCACCAAGAACTTCTAAGACCCCGGTGTTCCAGTGCACTTCGATCTTCTCGTTGGCAAGAGCTCGTTCTTGCATGATCTTCGATGCTCGAAGGCTGTCGCGGCGGACCAGCAAGTGGACTTTCGAGGCAAATCGGGTTAAGAAAATTGCTTCTTCAAGGGCAGAGTCACCGCCACCGACGACAGCAATCTCATGGCCGCGGAAGAAAAAGCCATCACACGTTGCGCAAGTCGACAGACCATAGCCAAGGAGGCGTTCTTCGCCGGGAACGCCCAGCATGAGCGAGCGAGCACCCGTTGCGACAATGACAGAGTCGGCCAAGTAGGTTGGCTCGTCGCTGCCAACGTAGATGGCAAACGGCGAGGCGGAGAAGTCGACCTTGGTGACCTTTGCCGTGACGAGATCTGCACCAAAGCGCAATGCCTGCTCACGCATTTGGCTCATGAGTTCTGGGCCGGTTACCCCAGTTGGAAAACCGGGAAAGTTCTCGACTTCAGTCGTGAGCATCAATTGTCCGCCAGGCTGATCTGACGTTGATGAGGGCTCGCCTTCAATGACGACCGGCTCGAGTTGGGCACGAGCGGTATAGATCGCAGCGGTAAGGCCCGCTGGACCTGATCCAATGACGACGACTTGGCGACGTTCAGTCACGAAGGCCTCCTTCGACCTCTTGGTGGTGCTTGTTGAACACGAAGAGCCCGGCCCCAAAGAGCACCGCGCCAATGATGGCGTAACTCGCCCAGACATGTCCGTGGAAGAGGTAGACGTTGAACAATCTGATGGCACCAACTGCAGCCACCACTATGGCCAAAATCGCCACCGACACCATGAGCAGGCCAAAGACGATTGCTCGTGCGGCGATGATGATGGGACGAACAACTTTTTGATGGACACGATCGACAAACTCGTCGATGAGATCTGCGGCCTTTCCGGGAAGTTCCTCGGCGAAGCCGGCGTGGTCATCAGCGCTTGGCATACCCCCAACCTACAAGACGACGCTGCCTACTTGGCGCTGATCCATGCCACACAAACAATGCCCGGTCCACCGTGCGTGCCAACGACTGGTCCGAGATCGCAGACAAGGAAGTCGCCTCCGAGATCAATGTCGCTGAGCTGGTCGGTGAAGACACTGAGATCTGCGGCATCGCCATGGACAATGGCCACTCGTTCAAACGGCCCTGCGGTGCGAACTTTGTCGACCAAGTACTTGAGGGCCCGGCTGCGGGTGCGCTGCTTTGATTCTTCTTCAACCACACCGTCGCGCAGTTCTAAAACAGGCTTCACCGACAACATTGAACCCAAGAGCCCCTTGGCTCCACCGACTCGGCCACCTTTGACCAAGTGGTCCAAAGTGTCGAGCACGCCAAGCACGTGCGTGCGAGAAATTGCACTTTCAATCGCTTCAGTAATGGTGTTGATCTCTGCACCGGACTTGGCCAAGTCTGCCGCCACAAGCACGACGAGGCCTTGGGCCATGGTCACGGCCTTTGAGTCAATGACGGTGACGGGAAAGCCATCGGTGCGGCTCTCAGCGGCAGTCCTGGCCGACTGATAGGTGCCTGACAGTGCAGCGGACAAGTTGACGACGACCACGCCGTCATAGCCTGCTGCTTTTGCTTCGTCGTAGACCACGGCAAACGCACCAGGAGATGGAGCTGCGGTTTCGGGCAACTCTTTGGCCGACCTGCACATGTCCCAGAACTGTGTTGGGGTGAGATCGACTCGGTCGGTGTACTCATGGTCACCAAAGCGAATCGACAATGGCACGACCGCAATGTCATGTGCCTCTGCGATTTCAGGACTCAAGTCACATGCACTATCGGTCACGATCTTGATCTTTGCCACAAGGCCCCCCTCGGCTGAACTCCCTGCCAGTCTGCCACGCTCACTCTCACCGTTACCAAAGTTTGCCTCACGACTTGTCTCCGCTTCGCCTCCGGCGAGGTCGAGAAGTGGCGACGAGCAACACTGAGTAGGTTGCCCCAGCGAGAACTGCGGCAACGCTCAAGCGACCAAGAAGGCCAGTAACGGTGACCGATGCCGAAAGATTGACGCCAATAAGGGCAACGACACCCATGGCCAAACTCGAAAGCGTGACCCGGATCAGTGGCGTGAAGGTGGATTTGTCTCCAATGCCACCGGCCAAGTTCTTGATCCACACGAGGCCACCAAGTGCGGTGAGTGAGTAGGCAATGGAATTCGCCAGTGCCAGTCCTGTCACCCCAAGTGGGCCAACGAGGCTCACCGCCAGCAGCACGGTGAGGGCATTTTCCACCACATACAGCCAGAACGCGTGATGGCCACCATGGCGCGTTTGCATTGCTCGAATGACAAATTGGAAAGTGCAAAAGCCCGGCAGGCCGAGAGCAAAGCCCGCTAGCGCGTGGCCGGCCATGGTCGTCTGCTCTCCAACTCCGCCGTTGATGGAGAACAGCAACTCAACAAGCGGCTTGGCGAACAAGAACAACAACACCGACAGTGGAAGGACGAGCACCAGCATTTGGCGCAAACTGCGACCAAATTGGCTTC
Source organism: Acidimicrobiaceae bacterium (assembly GCA_947456095.1). Lineage (GTDB taxonomy): Bacteria > Actinomycetota > Acidimicrobiia > Acidimicrobiales > RAAP-2 > CAIQEU01. Next base: position 11,691 of record CANGPX010000009.1, on the reverse strand, counting down.
GCCAGGCGGCTTGGTCATCTCGGGCATAGGCCGTTGCCAGTGCCGGGGTCATTGCACTCATGATCGAGATCGAAATCACGGCATAGGGAGTCTGGAAGAAGATCCAGGCGTAGCTGTAGGCGCTGACTTGGCCGGTGCCACCAAGACCAAAGGCGAGAGCCAAGATAATGAACAAGGCAATCTGGTTGCACACCACGAGCCCGAGCGTCCAGGCACCAAGCTTTGCCGCGGCTCGAACAGCACGGTCTTTCACCGTCAAGTTCCACCACAGCTGCTGCACATTTGCTCGGGCCAAAAAGGGCAGCAGCAGCAGCGCTTGGACAACGACACCTGCGGTTGAACCAAGTCCAAGCAAGGTCACCCGACCCGGGTCTTGCGCCAACGCTGCGAGGCTCGGAGCGCTTCCACCTGCGGCAAAGAGCCAGAGCACCACGATGCAGACAATGTTGTTGGCAATGGCCACCCACATTGGTGGGGCAAAGATCCGGTGCACATTGAGCAGTGCTGAGGCTAGGGCAATCAAGCCATAGAAGAAGATCTGGGGCACAAACCAGCGCAAGAGCACGGTTGCGGTGTGGCGTTGACTCTCGAGTGCTTCCGTCATCTGGTCGCTGTGCAGGCCAGTGAACGCGTCAATGATGAGGGGGGCAAAGGCCAAGCACAGCAGTGTGGCCACTGCCAAGATCACGACTGAAACCGACAGCACCGCCGAGATTGACTGCCACGCTTCTCGTTTTTTTCTGGTCTCGAGTTGGGCAACGAAGACCGGAACAAACGTGGCGGAGATGATTCCACCGAGCACAAGGTCAAACACCATGTTCGGCACGGTGTTGGCCAAGTTGAACGCGTCGGCGAGTGGGGTCAGCCCAAGTGCAGCGGCGAGGACCAAAATTCGAAGAAGCCCCGTCAGTCGACTGAGCGCGGTCCCAAGTGCCATGGAAGAAACGGCTCGGCCGAGCGAGGAGGCACTGTCTTCCGTGGAACCGGAGTCTTGAGTACCTGGTCGGCGGAAGTCCTCGTGTTCAGCCGAGTGGTCTTGCTGCTCTTCGTCGTCTGGTGTTGGCGTTGGTGGGACATCTTGGTGAGTCCACTCAACGACGCCAAGGGGTTGGATGGTGAACAGCTCGTCAGGGACGACCACGCTGTCGCCGTCTTCGTCATGGTTGAACCAGGGAAGCTCTTCGTCAGTCACGAGCAGCCAACTTCTCCTTGCGACTCCGTCTCCAGGTCGACAGCCACCACCACCCAAGCACAAACACCGCACCAACGGTCAGGGCTTTTCCCACAATTGAGGTTGCCGCCACTTGGACGGTGATGGACGCCGATGCGAGTTCCACATTGGTCCCCGGTGCGGTGACTGAAATGCGCATGGGGAGCACACCAGTTGTCGCAGCAAGAACGGGAATGCGCACCGTTGTTGCTGCTTGAGTGATGAGAACGTTGAAGTGCTGGCCGTCAGGAAAGGTCAATCGATCACTGACGAGATCGAGGTGGACCACGAGCGGGTGGGGGGCAGTCGACGCAATGGTCAGGGGCAAGGTGCCTTGCTGCGAAGTCAAGGTGAACGACGAGGTTGACACCCGAAGATCCTTGGTGAGTCCAGTCATTTCTGCTCGAACGGCCTCGCTGCGAGCAAGGGCGACTGGTTGAGACAGTTCCAGCGACGAAGCGCTCAAGAGGCGGTGGTCAAGGCGGGAAGCGGCGAGTGGGGCAGCTGACAACAGTGGACCAAAACTCGTCCACAGTGCTCGACTGGTTCGCAGGCTCAACGCCAAGGCTCGATTTGGTTCGGCGGTGACACTGGCGGCGTAGTGCGTGCTCGCGCCACCATTTCCCCCAACGGGAACTGAACCGAGAAATGCCGGCAAGCTGATGGGGCGAAGTTCTGGGGTGATGGCGAGTCCCCGAAGGATGGCGTCATAGAACGCTGGGGGAAGGTCGGTGCCCATCGATGGGGCAAGAACTACTCCGCGAGGGGTGGCAAGACCCGGACTTTCCCGGTAGCGAAAAGCTAAGAAACCAAGTACTTGATTGGCGGCCAAGACAGGATTTGCCGTTGCTCCGTCCAAAAGGTGGGTCAAGCGATCATCGGTTGCCACGGCCCGAATGGAGCCTTGTCCGCTGATGAGGGTGAATGGCTGGCCCCAACTCGACGTGAGGGCGGGATCAACAGTGAGTTGCGAGCCGGAAACTATGACCGCTCCAGCACCTTCTCGGTGGAGATCAACAGCGCTCGCAAGTGCAGTGGCTCCAACAAAACTTGGCGTGAGCGGCCCAACAGGTTGAGCGGTGAGTCTGGCCAACGTGGCGCGGCCACTGTCTCGCTGACGAGCAACCTCGCCGCTCAGGCCTGACCTACTGAGCCACGTGGGATTGACCGGGACATAGGTACTACTGAGCAAGGCTCGACCACTGCTGAGCGCTGCCTTCAGTTCGGTGCCAAGGGTCCCACCACGGCGGGCCGAGAGATCAATGAGGCCGGGAACTGGAGCCAAGGTGACGGCAACGCTCTCGTGTCGAGCGAGTGCTTGAAGGACCAAACTTGCCGAGTGCACTGGCGTGCTTCCCGATTCTTGCAAGGCGGCAATGAGGGCAACTCGCACTGGGTTGGCAACGTTGCCGGCGGAAACATCAACAAAGGTCGTGAACCGACTGATGACTTCACCAGAGGCACTTTTGACCGCGACGACGAGTGGGTAGATGCCGGTGCAACTTGTGCCGAGGCAACGAAGATGAAGGCCAGGAGCACGAGGACCACATCCTTGAGCCACGGGGACTGTCGGCACCGGTCCACCTTGCCCGACGAAACCCAAGGTGAAACTGGCCCGGTCCGTTCCACCTGCGGCACACGAAATCGGCAACGGTGGGCTCTGTGCCATTTCCCCATCAATGGGTGCGGCGGCGATTTGTTGAAAGAGCACCGAAGACGCATAGGTTGAACGAAACAGTGAGAACTGCACCGTGGCAGCGGTTTTGGTGACTCCTGGAGCAAAGAGCAAGTCCACGTGAATGAGTGGACTCACCGATGACGAAGGTGCGGGAATGACCGTTGTCTGATCAACCAGTTCAACCGAACTCAACGCGCTCTGGGCCGAAGCCGTGGGCAGAGAAAGAGTGCTGAGCGCCACCCAAGTAAGGGAGAACGCGATCAACCCGTGCAAGAGACGTCGGAAGTTGAGGCAAGACATCGGCACTTTCCAACGCTAACCGGTCTTGATGGCTCAGTCATGGGAACTAGGTTGACCTGCGTGTCGAACGATCCCATGATGCAGCGATTTAGTGGTCTGTTCTCAGCAACTGCTCCACTTGCGCAACTGTTCACCGAAGCAGGCTTTGAGCTCTATGCCGTTGGTGGTTGCGTTCGTGACGTGCTCTTGGGGGTCGAGTCTGAGACGCTTGACTACGACCTGACCACCAATGCTCGACCCGAAGAGATCGAGCGCATGGTCAAGCCGTGGGCAGATTCCACCTGGGACCAAGGTCGACGCTTTGGCACGATTGGGTGCAGGCGCGGCGACGAATTCTTCGAAATCACGACGTTTCGGGCCGATGCCTATGAGCCTGAATCTCGCAAACCCATTGTGACCTTTGGTGACTCAATTCGAGAGGACTTGGCTCGTCGAGACTTCACCATTAATGCGCTCGCCATCAAACTTGGTGCCGAGCCTGAGTTCATTGATGAATTTGGTGGACTGAGCGATCTCATGGCCAAGCGGTTAAAGACGCCGCTCGACCCAGCCATCAGTTTTGAAGATGATCCACTCCGCATGCTGCGAGCAGCACGCTTTTTAGCCCGGTTCGAGTTAACCCCAGAGCCAGAACTTCTTGAAGCAATTGCTCGAGACCACGAGCGCTTGGCCATTGTGTCGGCCGAGAGGATTCGCGACGAGCTCGACAAGTTGGTTCAAGTCCCCGTGTGCGCACCTGGCCTCACGTTCTTGGTCGAGAACCACTTGGCTGACCACTTCTTGCCCGAACTCCCTGGGCTTTCGCTGGAGCAAGACCCGATCCATCATCACAAAGATGTGTTCACTCACACCTTGGCGGTCGTCGACAAGACGACCCCTGAACGCCTCTTGCGCCTCGCTGCGCTTTTTCACGATGTGGGCAAACCAAAGACCCGCAACTTCGTTGATGGCGGCGTGACCTTTCATCACCACGAAGTCGTTGGTGCTCGCATGACCAAAGTCCGCATGGAAGCGCTCAAGTACTCAGGCGATGACGTCGCAACCGTGGTCCGCCTCGTCGAGCTGCACTTGCGCTTTCACACCTACAAAATGGGTTGGTCTGACAAAGCAGTTCGTCGCTATGTTCGCGACGCTGGCGAACACCTAGATCGCCTGAACGAACTCACTCGTTGTGACTGCACGACGCGCAATGCGGCCAAGGCCAAGCAACTCTCAAAGCGCATGGATGAGTTAGAAGACCGAATTCGCGTGCTTTCTGAGCAAGAGGACTTGAAAGCACAGCGTCCTGACTTAGATGGCGAAGAGGTCATGGCGCAACTGGGCGTTGGTCCATCGCGGGTGATTGGCGAAGCGCTTGAGTTCTTGTTGGACCTTCGCTTAGACGAAGGCCCACTTGGCAAGCAAGAAGCCGCTCGTCGGCTCGATGCCTGGTGGAAAGAACGAGGCGGGGCCGAAGCCCCGCCAAACTCTTCGCACTGATCAACTACGGAGTTGAATCCGGCTTATGGCCAGATGGGGTTTTCGCCGCCGGCAGCGAAGTCGTCCACCATGGCCATGGCCACGTCATCGTGATACTGCACCGGTGGGGACTTCATGAGATAGGCGCTTGGTCCGAGCACTGGGCCACCAATGCCACGGTCCTTCGCCAACTTGGCCAGGCGCACGGCGTCGATGATGACACCAGCTGAGTTGGGCGAGTCCCACACTTCGAGCTTCAATTCCACGTTGAGTGGAACGTCACCGAAGTTGCGGCCCTCCATGCGGATGTAGGCCCACTTGCGGTCTTGCAACCACGGAATGTGGTCACTTGGTCCAATGTGCACGTCGTCATCAGCCAACTTCGTGTCCATCTGTGAGGTGACCGCTTGGGTTTTGCTGATCTTTTTTGACTCCAAGCGCTCGCGGTCGAGCATGTTCTTAAAGTCCATGTTGCCGCCGACGTTCAACTGATAGGTGTGGTCAAGTGCAGTGCCACGGTCTTCAAACAGCCGGGTGAGCACCCGGTGGACAATGGTGGCGCCAACTTGGGACTTGATGTCGTCACCAATGATGGGGATGCCAGCGGCCCGGAACTTCTCGGCCCACACTGGGTCTGAAGCAATGAACACTGGAATCGCGTTGACAAAGGCAACACCGGCATCAAGGCAGGCCTGGGCATAGAAGCGCTGGGCCTCTTCTGAGCCAACCGGCAGATACGAGACCAGCACGTCTGCGCCACTGTCGCGGAGCACTTGGGCGACGTCGCATGGCTCAAGTGGGGACTCTTCAATGGCAGCTCGGTAGTACTTGTTGAGCCCGTCCAAAGTTGGTCCACGGTGCACGGTCACGCCAACATCGCCCACTTCGGCGAAGCGGATGGTGTTGTTCTGTCCTGCCCAGATCGCCTTTGAGAGGTCTGCGCCAACTTTGCTCGCGTCAACATCAAATGCCGCCACGGGTAAGACGTCACGGACGTGGTATCCGCCAAGTTCAACGTTCATGAGTCCGGGAACCGACAAGGTCGGGTCGGCGTCTTTGTAGTAGTTGATGCCCTGAAGCAGCGAGTTGGCGCAGTTGCCAACACCTGCGATCGCAAGACGAACAGTTGCCATGGTGGTCTCCTTAAGCTCGGTGACTAGTCGTTTACGGGTGCCATGGTTTGGCCCCCTGGGTTCGGATGGGTGAGGTCAGGTCGGCTTCGCTCTCGCTCAGCATCGAGCAACGCGTCAAGCCAAGCAATGTCTTGCCGCACACCTTGTGTGGTGTGGTCAACAACAGAACGGGCGTAGATGTCCAAGTCGTTTCGTTGTGCAGCAGTGCACACTTCGCTTAAGCGGTCTTGGAGTTGGGTCCGGCGGCGCTGTAGCAGCGAAACCCGAAGTTCTGGGGTCAAGTATTTGGCGAACGAGACCCGAAGCGAGAAGCCTCGAGCATCGTCACTCGTCGCCGGAGCAGCAAGCAGTTCGGTGAACAATGCTCGGCCAGCGTCAGTGATTCGGTAGACCTTTTTGGATTTCTTTGGTCGAGCAATCGCGGTGCGCTTTGACCGAAGTGCAGCAAGCTCGCCAGAAAGCGATCCCATTGCTGCGCCAGTTGCTAACGGGGAAGCCGTGCCGGCTTCAATGCCGCGGACCGCGCCTGCGCTTTCAAGGCGGGCAAGTGCTGGGTAGAGGGAGCCAAAGGAGATATTGGCCATGAGGCCAAGAGAGTCCCGAAGTCGCCGACGGATCTCATAGCCATGAAGATCACCCTCCTGCAGGAGGCCCAAGATTGCGAGGTCGAGCACGAAACAATATTAACAGATGTATCGAATCGATACAACGATTGATCATTTTATTGAAATCGAAGATGGCGAGAGGGGGGTTGGCTCTGCCCCGGCTGACCTGCGCTCGTCAAATGCCCCTTCTCACCACTAGCCTTCGCCCATGGCGGAGCAAGGTCCGAGGTTTCGGCGACGTGGGGGCGAAGACCTCGGCGGCAGCTTGGAATACGGACTGCGGAAACAAATCTTGCTGGCTGAATATCGCCGGGGCCTCAAGATGCTCGACGAACTCTGCGATGCCCATCCCGATCTCCTTCGAGCAGCTCGCCACAAAGTCGGCCGAGCGGCCGAGACGAACTGTCCCATTTGTGAGGTCGAACAGCTGTGGCTCGTGACCTATGTCTTTGGAAAGGGACTGCCTCCTGGAGGCACCTGTCCCGGCACCAAGGGTGAACTCCAAAAGCTGTTGCGCCGGCCTGATGAAGTCCAATGCTTTGAGGTTGAGGTGTGCAGCGCCTGTGCGTGGCATCATCTAGTTCGCCGCTATCCAGCAGGGGGAATCGTCCCCCGGAAACGGACCGCCCGATGACTCCATCAAGTTCTTTCACTGTTCCGCAAGTCGCAGCATCAAAGCGTCGAAATGGCGCAGCTCCGCTGACCATGATCACGGCCTATGACGAGCCGTCTGCTCGCTTCGTCGATGCAGCTGGAGCAGAGCTGTTGTTAGTTGGCGACTCTGTTGGCAATGTCGTGTTGGGGCAAAAAGACACCCTCGGCGTGACGACGGAGATGATGGCGCACCATGTCGCAGCCGTTGCTCGAGCAAATCCACGCGGCGTCATCGTTGGCGACCTGCCGTGGATGAGCTATCACGTCTCGGTTGAAGATTCGGTCCGCAACGCTGCGATCCTCGTGCGAGCTGGTGCGCATTGCGTGAAGCTCGAAGGGGGCAAAAACCGTGCTCCGGTGATCTCAGCAATCACCAACGCCGAGATCCCGGTCATGGGCCACTTGGGACTCACTCCACAATCAGTGCTCGCCATGGGTGGTTTCAAAGTCCAAGGCAAGACGCAAGATGCAGCGAAGCAACTGATCGATGATGCCTTAGCCATTGAACAAGCCGGTGCCTTTGCTGTTGTGCTTGAAGGCATTCCTGATGTCGTGGCAAAACGCATCACTGAGGCGTTGACGATTCCAACGATTGGCATTGGTGCCGGCCCTGACACCGACGGCCAAGTGTTGGTCTTTCACGATCTGTTAGGACTTGGAAGTCGCACGCCGCCAAAATTTGTGCGGGTCTATGCCGAAATTGGCCAGGCCATTGAGGCAGCGCTCACCGAGTTTGTCGCCGAGGTACGCAGCGGTGCCTTCCCGAGTGAAGCCGAGACCTATCACGCACCGAAGGGTTCAAACCTCGGCGAGTAGCCCCCGGTTTGGCGCGCCACTGTTCACCGGGTACCATTGGAGTCCCGTCTGAAGTATTTGGGCGGTTGCAAAACCCTGCTCCACAGAGTGTGGAGCCCGGCCTGAAGGCCTGGTCCAGAGGGAGTACAACTCACCATGCGTCCATATGAAGTCGTGGTGATTTTCGAGAGTTCAACCGATGCTCAGTTAATTCAAACTGAGCTCGACCGGTTCTTGGAAGTCATCCGTGCAAATGAAGGTACCGTCGGTGCCATTGACCGTTGGGGCCGTCGGCCCTTTGCCTATGAGGTGAACCACAAGCGCGAGGGCTACTACGTCCTTGTTGGCTTCGCTGGCACCCCGGCAACAGTTGATGAGCTCGGCCGCCAACTCGGCCTTGCCGATGTGGTTCTTCGCCACAAGGTCATCCGCCTCCCTGAGAAGCACGCGTCGGCCACTGCCGCGGCGTCGAACTAAGAGGCGACCATGGCAGGAGATCGTGACAATTCTGTCGTCATCACCGGGAATCTCACCCGTGACCCAGAACTTCGTTTCGGTAACAGCGGAACTCCAATCCTCAACCTTTCCATCGCGGTCAATAGCCGCAAGAAAGGCCAAAACGGGGAATGGGTAGACGACCCGAACTACTTTGAAGTTTCTGCGTTTGGTGATCTCGCTGAGAATGCAGCAGCAAGTCTTGGCAAGGGCAATCGTGTCACCGTGACTGGTCGTCTTGACTGGTCGCAGTGGGAAGATCGCACCACGCAAGAAAAGAAGTCAAAGGTGTCCATCGTGGCCGATGACATCGCTGCAAGTCTTCGCTGGGCAACCGGAACGATTGCGCGCACTGAGCGCCAAGGTGGAGGCGACTACGCCCCACAAAACCGCAACCAAGGGGGCGGCGGGAACTCCGCACCCCAAAGCAACAACTTCGATGAGGAGCCTTTCTAAATGGGACGTAATAATTTCAAGGCCGCGCCACCAAAGCGCGCGCCAAAAGACAATGGCCGTCGGGTCAAGAAGAAGCCATGTGCAATGTGCCAGAGCGGCGTTGCCTGGGTTGACTACAAAGACCTGCACTTGCTCCGCAAGTACATGTCAGACCGCGGCAAGATCCGGAGTCGTCGAGTTTCTGGAAACTGCCAGCAGCACCAGCGTGACATTGCTGAGGCCATCAAGACCGCGCGTGAGCTCATCTTGTTGCCCTACACCCAGCGGACCGTCACCGAGCGCTCGGGCGGCCGTGGCCGCGACCGTGGCGACCGTGGCGACCGTGGTGACCGCGGACCACGTGGACCTCGGGAAGAAGCAACCTTGGCTGCTCCTCCAGAGCTTGAGCCACTCGAAAACGAAGCAGCTGACTTCGTTCCTGCACAAGAGGTGGCCGAATGAAAGTCCTTCTTCGTAGTGACATCCCCGGCGTTGGTCGACGTGGCGATCTCTTAGAGGTTGCTGGCGGCTATGCCCGGAACTACTTGCTTCCTGGCGGCTTGGCCGTTGCAGCCAACGATGGCATTGCCACCCAAGCTGCAGCAATGCGCAAGTCACGTGATCTTCGTGACGCAGCCGACCGCGAAGCAGCTCAAGCTAAGGCTGTCGTGCTTGCTGGTGCCGTCATTGGCATCACCGCACGTGCCGGCGGTAACGGTCGTCTCTTTGGTTCAATCACCTCGCACGAGATCTTGAACGCAATTGAGTCACAGAAGGGTGTGCGTATTGAGCGTCACCACCTGCTGCTCGAGGAGGCCATCAAGGCAACTGGTAGCCACGAAATCCAGGTCGTGTTGTTCACCGACGTGGAGACGACGATCACCATTGAGGTCATCGGCGCCGCCTGAGTTTCACGGAAATGTTGCGGAACGGGGGTGCCATTGGCACCCCCGTTGTCGCGTCCAGATACTTTTTCTCAAAAGTTTTCCACAGGTTATGGCAGTTGTCCCCAGATCTCCTTGCAAGGATCGACGCGCAACGAGATGGCAAAGTTACAGAGTGGAACTGGGATTTTCAAGAATCTGGTTGTGCGGTTCCCAAGGTTGTCCACTCATTATCCCCAGACAATCGGCACAATTCACCAATAAATCCCCAAGTTGATCCCCTAGCGATCCACAGGACAAAAGAGCAAGAGTCGAGGCCTCATGACCCAAGCACCAGAGCAACGATCCCGGCCTCGAGCAACGAACGACGGCTCTCGGGTTCCCCCACACAACTTAGAAGCCGAAGAATCGCTCCTTGGAGCGATGTTGCTCTCTGCAGACGCAACCTCTGCGGTGTTCGACGTTGTTTCGGCTAATGACTTCTATAAGCCTGCCTATGGCCATATCTATGCCGCCATCATGTCGCTCACGAACCGTGGTGAAGCAGTTGACGCCGTCACGGTCGCACAAGAACTGACGAGATCTGGCGTGATGGAGATGGTGGGCGATCCCTCAGTGCTCGTCGCGCTGCAAACCAATGTGCCCTCAACGGCAAATGCCATCCACTACGCCAACATTGTGTCCGAGCACGCAGTGCTTCGCCGCCTCATCACCGTCGCTGGTGAGATCAGTGACCTCGGGTTCTCACACCCAGGAGATGTCCAAGGAACGGTTGACTTGGCCGAGCAGTTGATCTTGGAAGTCTCTGAAGACCGAGCCGAAGACTCGATGATGGAGATGAAAGATCTCCTGACCATGTCGCTTGAGCGCATTGAGGAGTTGTCGCACCGCGACAGCACCATGAATGGTCTGCCGACTGGGTTCATTGACTTAGACAAACAATTAGCGGGTCTTCAGCGCACGAGTCTCACCATCATTGGTGCTCGACCGGCAATGGGTAAGACGTCGCTGGCGCTCGGACTTGTTGGCCACTGTGGCATTGTGCTGCACCGGCCCGTGCTCATGTTCAGTCTTGAAATGAGCCACTTGGAACTCACCCAGCGCATGTTGGCTTCAGAGTCAAAAGTTGATGCCAAACGCATGGCAACAGGACAACTCAAAGAAACCGACTGGGAAAAAGTCAGCCGTGCGGTGACTCGCATGTCGGCTGCCCCCATCTTCATTGACGACAACCCACGCCTCACGGTCATGGACATTCGGGCCCGAGCTCGCCGGTTGAAAAAGCAACAAGGTGACCTTGGCCTCATTGTCATTGACTATCTGCAACTCATGACGGGCCGTGGTCGGGCTGAGAACCGCCAAGTGGAAGTGTCTGAGATCAGTCGAGGCCTCAAGATCTTGGCCCGCGAGCTCGAGTGTCCAGTTGTTGCCCTCTCCCAGCTCAGTCGTGGTCTTGAAGCTCGGGTGGAGAAAAAGCCAATGCTGTCGGACTTGCGTGAGTCGGGATCACTTGAACAAGACGCAGACGTTGTGCTCTTCCTCTACCGACCAGAGGTCTATGAATCCAACCCCTCGCCTGAGGTGCTCGGCATGGCAGAAATCATCATTGCCAAGCACCGCAGTGGACCAACGGGTTCGGTGCAATTATCGTGGCTTGAGCAGTATGCGAGGTTCGACAACTTGGGCAAGGGGATCTAGGGGTTACCTTCTCGTGTGCGAGGAAGGATCTGGTTAAAGAGCGAGATGGAGTCGCAGAGCCTCGTCCACCTCTTCCAAGATTGAGTGCGCAATGGTACCGACGTACTTTCCAAAGCGCTCTACCATGACCGACCGCACCTGTTCGGCTTGAGCCTTTGCATCGTGGCGAAGGCCCGTCGCGACTGCTGGGAGGAAGACTTGAAAGTGATACACCCGAGAGATGTTTGAAGTAATCGGTACGACGGTGATCACGCCCTGCCCGCCTTGTTCAGCAGAACGATTTGCTCCGTCATTGCTCACGATGACTGCGGGTCGCACCTTGTTTGCCTCCCCACTTCGAGCGGGA
>CANGPX010000008.1 GCA_947456095.1 Acidimicrobiaceae bacterium | reverse complement strand
GCTTCTTCGAGCACCACCCGTCGACGGAACACCTGCAAGGTCGCCATAGCTGCAAGCTGGGCAACCAACTCATCTTCCCGACCATCTTCGAGGGCTTCGATTTCGATCTTGCCCTGGGTTGAGGGCACCATTGCAGCCAGATCAGAGATCCGAGGCACGACAACGTGATCACCAGTGCGCAAACTGCGTCGAATGGCATTTGCTACAACGGACTCGAAGTTGGCAACGGTCAGTCGCACTGAGACACCGGAGCGCTGGTTGATCGCCGTTGACCGACGAGCGAGTTGCGAGAACTCAGCCACGATCTCTTCCATAAATGCTGGGATGCGGATGTCGTAGTTCGTGCGGTCGAGGTTGACCTCTTGACGAATAATGGCAACTTCAAGTGAGACTTCGCGTGGGTAGTGCGTGCGGATCTGGGCACCGAAGCGGTCCTTGAGCGGCGTGATAATGCGACCACGGTTGGTGTAGTCCTCAGGGTTGGCTGAGGCCACGAGCACAATGTCAAGAGGCAAGCGAATGCGATGTCCACGAATTTGGATATCTCGTTCTTCAAGCACATTCAACAAACCAACTTGAATTCGCTCAGCCAAGTCGGGCAACTCGTTGATGGCGAAAATTCCACGGTTCACGCGAGGAACCATGCCGTAGTGCACGGTCAACTCGTCTGAGAGGTAGCGGCCTTCAGCCACTTTGATGGGGTCAACCTCACCAATGAGGTCGGCAATGGAAGTGTCCGGGGTGGCCAACTTCTCGCCGTAGCGGTCTTCGCGGTGGAGCCACGAGATGGGTGTTTCGTCGCCGTGCTCAGCAATGAGGTTGAGCGCGTAACGAGACACTGGGTTGGCTGGGTCGTCGTTGATCTCGCTGCCCGAAATCACTGGGATCCACTCATCGAGGAGGTCCACCATTGAGCGAATCAGCCGAGTCTTTGCCTGCCCACGCTCACCCAACAAGATGATGTCATGACCAGCCAAGATCGCTGTCTCAAGCTGCGGGATCACGGATTGGTCATAACCCATCACCCCGGTCACGATCGCCTCACCACTGGCAATCTTGGCAGTGGCATTCGCCCGAAGCTCTTGGGCCACGGTCTTTGATTTCCAGCCAGAAGCCATGAGGACACCGAGTGTCGTTGGAAGCGACGCTGGTGGAGTTGGACGGGTCGAGGTCGAAGCAGCAGATGCGGTCGGCATAGTTTGACTCTAGATCCGCAGTTGCACCGAGGTGACGCTGACCGCAAGGATGTTCATCTGCACGACTTTGTGCGTGAAGTATCTTCAGCGAGCGTTAGATTGGCTGAGATTTGCAGTTGGATCCGAGACCAACAGTGGTCAACTGAGGAGGAACACCAAGTGGCTGTCGACGACGTAACTATCACCGAGGTCAAGCTCGGTGGACGACGGGGTGGACCAGACGTCCCAACGCTCCGCACCGACAAGTGGTGGAAGTTGCCACTCACGACGGTGGTCGTGCTTTCTGCATTCGTGGTGTACGCCACGTGGGCGGCATTTCTTGGTACGAGCAACTTCTTCTACGAAGCGCACAATTTGCTCTCGCCGTTCTACTCACCATGCTTTGGCCACATTTGCCAAACCAACAATGTGACGAGCAGCCCCTTCCTTGACTGGTGGAAGTTCTCCCCTGCGCTGATCATCTTGGTGTTCCCGCTCGGGTTTCGGATGACGTGTTACTACTACCGCAAGGCCTACTACCGGTCCTTCTGGCGCTCGCCAGTTGCTTGTGCGGTTCAAGACGCCCACACGAAGTACACCGGTGAGACGAAGGCTCCGCTCATCATCCAAAACATCCACCGCTACTTCTTCTACTTCGGCCTCGTGTTCAACGTGTTGTTGACCGTCGATGCCGTCCAAGCCTTTATCTGGCCTGGTGGCGGCGTGCACATGAGCATTGGCACCTTGGTGCTCTGCCTTAATGCATCGCTGCTGTGGCTCTACTCACTGAGTTGCCACGCTTGCCGCCACATGTGCGGTGGACAAGTTCGCAACTTCTCACAACACCCAATTCGTCACAAACTCTGGAAGTTCGTGACGCCACTCAACGCCAAGCACATGCAGTTTGCTTGGATGAGCCTCGTCGTTGTGGCTTTGACTGACGTCTACGTGCGTCTCGTTGCCAGCGGCACCATCACTGACCTCAAGATCTTCTAGTTCGACCGACCAAGGAACCTGAACGACATGGCTGACTACGAACACCACTCCTACGACGTAATCATCATCGGCGCCGGTGGCGCCGGCCTTCGGGCCGCCATTGAAGCCAAGCAGCGCGGCCTCAACGTGGCGATCATCTGCAAGTCCCTCCTCGGCAAGGCCCACACGGTCATGGCCGAAGGTGGCGTGGCTGCAGCAATGGGCAACGTCTACGAAGAAGACAACTGGCAAGTGCACTTCCGCGACACCATGCGTGGCGGGAAGATGCTCAACAACTGGCGAATGGCGCAACTGCACGCCCAGGAATCTCCTGACCGCGTGCTCGAGCTCGAGCAATGGGGTGCGCTCTTTGATCGCACCAAGGACGGCAAAATCACCCAACGTGACTTTGGTGGCCACCGCTACGCCCGTCTCGCCCACGTTGGCGACCGCACCGGCTTGGAGCTCATCCGCACGCTGCAGCAAAAGGCCGTGTCGATGGACATCGACGTGTTCATGGAATGCAAGGTCCTGCGCCTGCTGCGTGACGACCAAGGTGCGATCTCGGGTGCCGTTGGCTACTGGCGCCCAACCGGTGAATTCATCACCTTCTCGGCCAAGTCCGTCATTTTGGCCACCGGTGGTGTTGGCAAGTCCTGGAAGTACACCTCAAACTCTTGGGAAGGCACCGGCGACGGCCACGCAATGGCCATGTGGGCCGGTGCTGACTTGATCGACATGGAATGCATCCAATTCCACCCAACCGGCATGGTGTGGCCACTTTCCGTTCGTGGAATCTTGGTTACCGAAGGTGTCCGTGGAGACGGTGGTGTGCTTCGCAACAGCGAACAGAAGCGCTTCATGTTCGATTACATCGCCGACATGTTCAAGGCCGAAACAGCTTCATCAGAAGAAGAAGCCGACAAGTGGTACGACGATCACACCGCTGGTCGCCGACCCCCAGAACTGCTGCCACGCGACGAAGTCGCCCGCGCCATCAACACTGAAGTGAAAGCCGGCCGGGGCAGCCCTCATGGTGGCGTGTTCTTGGACATTGCCTCACGTCGCAGTGCCGAATTCATTCGTCGTCGCTTGCCGTCGATGTATCACCAGTTCATGGAACTTGCCGGTGTCGACATCACGACGACGGCAATGGAAGTTGGCCCGACCTGTCACTACATCATGGGTGGCGTGCGCGTCGACGCTGACACGACGGCAACGGCGATTCCAGGCCTGTTTGCTGCTGGTGAAGTCGCCGGTGGAATGCACGGCTCGAACCGCCTTGGTGGCAACTCGCTGTCTGACCTCATTGTGTTTGGTCGTCGTGCCGGAATGGGCGCTGCTGACTACATCGAAGGCCGCTCGGGAGACATCACCTTGGACGCGGCACAGGTGCAAGCCATTATTAATGAGTCGCTCGTGCCGTTCAGCCGTGAAGAGGGCGAAAACCCTTACGACATCCAGCGTGATCTCCAAGAGCTCATGCAGTCCAATGTCGGGATCATCCGGACCGGCTCAGAGCTTGACGAAGCAGTGGTCAAACTCGAAGAGCTGAAAGAGCGCGCCAACAACGTCATTGTCAAGGGCAACACCCGGGTCTACAACCCAGCGTGGAACTTGGCGACCGATTTGCCTGCCATGCTCACGGTTTCGACCTGTGCCGCACTTGGTGCACAAGCTCGTAAAGAAAGCCGTGGCGGACACACACGTGAGGACTTCCCGAAGCCAGATGCAGCATTTGGCAAGGTCAACATGGTGCTCAGCCAAGAAAACGGTGGCGGCATGAACGCACCCGTCAAGGTTGACCCACAGCCCATACTCGAGATGCCAGATGACCTGAAGGTCTTGTTTGAGGAGGCAAAGTAAATGACTGACCTAACAATGCGTATTTGGCGTGGTGACGAAAACGGCGGCGAGCTCGTCGACTACACGATTGAGTCCCAAGAGAATGAAGTCGTGCTTGACGTCATTCATCGCCTCCAAGCAACCCAGATTCCAGACCTTGCCTGTCGCTGGAACTGCAAGGCGGGAAAATGCGGTTCATGCTCGGCTGAGATCAACGGTATGCCACGGCTCATGTGCATGACCCGGATGGATCAGCTCCCACAGGGCCCCGTCACCATCACCCCCATGCGCACGTTCCCGATCATCCGTGACCTTGTCACCGATGTCTCGTTCAACTACGAGATGGCCAAGCGCGTTCCAGCGTTTAATCCTCCACCCATGCCAGAAGGTGGATACCGCATGCAGCAAATCGATGTCGAGCGAGGACAAGAGTTCCGCAAGTGCATTGAGTGCTTCATGTGCCAGAACGTCTGCCACGTCATCCGTGACCACGAAGAGAACAAGGTGAACTACGCCGGACCTCGCTTCTTCATTCGTTACGCCGAGCTAGAGATGCACCCGCTTGACACGAATGACCGTCGTGAACTTGTTCGCGAGAAGATGGGACTTGGTCTTTGCAACATCACCAAGTGCTGCACCGAGGTGTGCCCTGAGCACATCAAGATCACCGACAACGCCATCATCCCGCTCAAAGAGCGTGCGGTTGATGCGCACTACGACCCAGTTGCGTGGCTTGGCCGCAAGATCACCGGTCGCAAAAAGCGAACCGCTGATGAGGCTGCAGCCGACCGGCCGTAGTTGAGATGGACGCTTCTGCATTTAACACTGCAGCAGAGAACTTGACCGCCGAGGAGAAGGACCTATTGGTCCAACTCCTCGGCGGTTCGTCTTCTCAGCAGATCGCTGAAGTCACCGCGCCCTCAAGCACTCGAGGTCGAACGATTACCTTCACTGAAGGCGGGGTGATGCTGAGCCTCGACAATGACGTCTCTCAAGCAGACGTCACCGTCACGGTTGCAACTGCCTTGAGTGATCTCGATGAAGGGGTCACCAGCCCAGCGCAAGCTATTGCTCGGGGCCAGGTGCGCATCTCTGGCGATGCAGCAATGCTGGCCAATGCCCAGCGACTTCTAGCCTCGATTTCCGCGAGAGCAGTGTGAACACTGACGGCTTGGCCCTCGCCGAAAATGATCTCCAAGAAGTCGGTGTCATTGCCCCAAGTGCGCGAAACGCCACGCCACTGCCTGAGCGCACGGTGCTCTGTTTCTTTCAAGATGTGCTCCAACAGTTAGAGAACTCCGGTCGGCTTCGAGTCATCCATCACCTCCGATCTGAAATTGGCGTCAATCCCGTCTACGCAATGGACGTTGAAGGCGAAGTGGTCTCCGTTGTCCACCCCGGCGTTGGTGCTCCACTCGCTGCTGGGTTCTTAGAAGAAATGATTGCTGGAGGAACGACCAAGGTCGTAGCCGTTGGTGGCGCCGGTGCACTCGTTCATGAACTTGTTCTCGGTCACCCGCTCGTGGTGACTGAAGCCGTTCGAGACGAGGGGACTTCATTTCACTATCTCGCCCCTTCACGAACGGTGCTGGCAGACCCACGTGGCGTGGAGGTCGTCACCCAGTTGCTCACAGAACTCCATGTGCCACACCGACAAGCCAAGGTCTGGACGACCGATGCGCTCTACCGAGAGACGAGGTCGCGAGTCGAGCGACGAGTGACTGAAGGCTGTGTTGCGGTTGAGATGGAAGCAGCAGCGTTCATGGCGGTTGCTCACTACCGAAAAATTGCCTTCGCTCAACTCCTCTATGCCGGAGATTCGTTAGCTGGTGAAGTTTGGGATGAGCGGAATTGGATGGGCCACAGCGACGCGAGAGTCGCCATGTTTGACCTTGCCGTCCAGGGTGTTCTCCGGCTCTAGTGCTTCACGCAGCAACGGTTTGAGGGCTGGGGTTCCAAGCGAACCTCCGTTGCGATTTAGTTCGAAGACTTGGGAAACGCTGCGCTGCATGGCCTGGCAACAATGGTGCCAAACGCAGGATCTTTTCCGAATTTCTCTGCAGCAATTTCACGTGGCTCATAGCCATTTCCTGGATCGTCTACGCCAAAGTTGGCTGACACAAAGGGCGCAAGGGAAACGCAAATGTGGCAAGGGTCTTCAAGCGAAGGGGTGTTGAGACACACTTTCACACTCATAGGAACCGTGAGATCAAGCCCGAAGAGCCCTGAAGAAGGGTCTGTAGCGATGCTGACCGACGTCCCCGCAGGAAGAGCCACCGACGACACCGCTTGGTCAAGGAGCTTCAGTGAGTTTGGATTACTTCTCGGCGCGTTGAGCCTTGCCGTGCCAACTGCGTCAAGCAGTTTTCGCACTGTTTGGTCAGACGAATCTCGGGAAGCGAAGCTCGCTGCCCACGTCGCCTTCGGAACCACCTCTTGGTCAGTCGTCAAGGCAAACTGCTGCACCGTGCAGCGAGTGCACGGAGATTCCAGCGAGATGCTCGTCACCGACATGGCATAAGGGATGAGGGAGGTCTCGTGGCGAAAATTTCCGGCGGCGGAAAAACTGGTGTCAATGCTGTAGCCACCAGTTGGGATTCTCGTGGTGAGGTGCTGCACACAAGTGATTTGGGCTTGAGCATCACGATGTGCTCTTGGCCACGCAGGGTTGTTGTCGACAACGGTTGCCTCAAGTTGTTTGGCCAGTGCCAAGAAGTCCCGACAAGTAGCGATGGCATTCAACCTCACGGGCTTGGTGAGACCCTCGAGTTGTGCCCAATCACTCGGGGCGCTGACGTCGAGGAGGTAGTTGCCAAATGGGGACTGGCGGACCAACTCAAACAGTGGTTCAGCCTGTGCCAGCGCAACCTCACGCGGCTGGCTAAAACGGTTGCTTGCTTGATAGGCACTCAGGCCTGAAAACCCAAGCAGCACGATGATCAACGTGACCAGAATCCGTCTTCGTCGCTGCATATTCCAAGGCTACTGAATGATGTTTTGCTGCGCACGCAGCAGAACGGCGAATACTTGTCCGCTCACCTGTTATTCACCCAACGCGGTACGACGGTTGCTGGCGGATTTTCACCTCGCTAACCTGACGAAGTGGATGAAGGCGTGATGACTCAAAGACTGTCTCCACGGGCAGTTTTTTTTCTGCTCATCGCTGGTGCGATCGTCGTCTTTGGCATGGCCCTTCGCCTCATGGTCGAAAATGGCTTCAAGTACCTTGCGTGCAACCTCAGTGGCGGTGGAGGTGCCCCCTACTGCACAGATGGAACGTGGAGCGCTGCACAGTGGTTTGGCATTGCCTTCGGCCTCGGAGGTGCAGGCATTGTCATGGTGATGTTGGCAGGAACCTACCGAATCAAGCCTCAGGTCGTCACATCCTCGCAACTTCCGCCACCGCCACCGCCACCGCCACCGGCGACTGCGTAGCGCCACTCACCACTCGACACAGGAGGTCCTCCTTCAGGCAAAAGGCGCCTGAGCGAGTTATCTGCTCTCGATACTTCAGCAACAGTGCGGCACAAGTCCCCACGAAGCGCTGTCCAACACTTAGCCAATCAGGCCAAGTGCCTTCACGTCGTCACGCTCGCCGAGCAGTTCATCGGTCGTGGCCTGGATACGGCCCTTGGCGAACTCATCGTGGCTTAAGCCTTCGAGCACTGACCAGCCACCTTCGCCGTCAGCAATGATTGGGTAACCGAACTGCAGACCTTCTGGCACGCCGTATTCACCGTTTGAGCAAACCGCAACGGAAACCGAGTTGCCAGCTTCGGTCTTCGTGTGAAGACCAACAACGGTGTCAATAGCGGCATTTGCCGCTGAAGCAGCCGAAGACACCCCACGAGCTTCAATGATGGCGGCGCCACGCTTTTGCACGGTCGAGATGAAGTCACCTTCAAGCCAGGCTTGGTCCGAGATGACGTCAGTTGTTGGCTTGCCCGAGATCGTCGAGTTGGCAAAGTCAGGGAACTGCGTGGCCGAGTGGTTGCCCCAGATGGCAATTTGGCTGACCTCAGCAACCGAGACTCCGGCCTTCTTCGCTAGTTGCGTCTGCGCCCGGTTCTGGTCGAGGCGGGTCATGGCAAACCAACGGTCTGCTGGGACCTCAGGAGCATTGCTGCGAGCAATGAGGCAGTTGGTGTTGCAGGGGTTCCCAACAACGAGCACCCGAATATCGCTGGCGGCGTTTCGGGCAATGGCCTCGCCTTGTGGCTTGAAGATGCCACCGTTGACGTTGAGCAGGTCACCGCGCTCCATGCCGGCTTTACGTGGGATGGAACCAACGAGCAGCGCCCATGAGGTGTTGGTGAATGCCACATCCAAGTTCGACGTCGCTTCAATGCCAGCGAGCAGTGGGAATGCACAGTCGTCAAGTTCCATGACGACGCCTTCGAGCGCCTTCATGGCTGGCTCAATCTCTAAGAGACGGAGAACCACAGGCTGGTCGGCACCCAAGAGCTGGCCGCTCGCAATGCGGAACAAGAGTTGGTAGCCAATCTGGCCGGCAGCGCCGGTGACGGTGACGTGGAGTGGTGACTTCGCCATGGGAATTCCCTTCAAGTGGTTGAGTTGAGATTGCGTGATCTACTGCAGACTTCAAATCGTTAGTTACAGGCGGTCGACGATGGCGCTAGCAAATTCCGAGCACTTGACTTCTGTTGCGCCGTCCATCATGCGAGCAAAGTCATAGGTCACGATCTTGTCGGCAATCGTTGCCTCAAGAGCCGTGACGATGTCTTTCGCTGCAGCGTCCCAGCCCAAGTGCTCGAACATCATGACGCCCGAGAGAAGAACGGAACCTGGGTTGACCTTGTCTTGGCCGGCATACTTCGGTGCGGTGCCGTGGGTTGCTTCAAAGATGCCATGACCAGTCATGTAGTTGATGTTGCCACCAGGGGCAATGCCAATACCGCCGACTTGGGCAGCCAAGGCGTCAGAGAGGTAGTCGCCGTTCAAGTTGGTCGTGGCAATGACGTCGAACTCAGCTGGGCGGGTGAGCACCTGCTGCAAGGTGATGTCGGCAATGGAGTCTTTGACCAAGATCTTTGACCCTGGCTTTCCACCACAGTCATCCCAGCCAACGGCCACGTCACTGAACTCTTCTCGAACGAGCTCGTAGCCCCACTTCATGAAGGCACCTTCGGTGAACTTTTGGATGTTGCCCTTGTGGACAATGGTGACTGACTCGCGACCCTTGTCAACCGCGTACTGAATCGCAGCACGAATGAGGCGCTTGGAACCCATTTGTGAGATTGGCTTGATGCCAATGCCAGAACCTTCACGAACATCCCAGCCCATCTGCTCACGAAGGAACGTGCGCAGCTTTTCGACTTCTTCGGTGCCGGCTTCGGCTTCCATGCCGGCGTAGATGTCTTCGGTGTTCTCACGGAAGATCACCATGTCGACTGCTTCTGGGTGCAGTACTGGTGAAGGCACGCCTTGGAACCAGCGCACCGGGCGCAAGCAGACGTAGAGGTCAAGCAGTTGGCGAAGGGCCACGTTGAGCGAACGAATGCCACCACCAATAGGAGTCGTGAGTGGGCCCTTGATACCAATCAGGTGGTCACGGAAGGATTCAACCGTCTCCTCTGGCAACCAGTTCCCAGTCTCGTTAAAGGCCTTCTCACCAGCCAAGACTTCAACCCAGGCAACTTCCTTGCCGTGCTTTTTGGCTGCTGCATCGAGCACCAACTTGGCCGCTGGCCAGATGTCGACGCCGGTTCCATCACCTTCAATGAAAGGGATGATCGGAACTTCAGGAACGTGGAGGAGGCCGTCAGCCCCCATAGTGATCTTCTCAGGCATGCGCTCATTCTACGCCGACTTGCAAGGGGCTTCGCCCGTGCAGTTGCCAACCCTACGGACCGACGAGGACCCCACCAATAAGCGCCCACAGCGGTGGGAGCGAAGCTGGAGTTCCAGTGACGGAACCAGAAATCACTCCAGTGAGTATGGCGTTTGAAAGGTTGGCTCCACTGAGCGACGCCCCGGTCAAGGTGGCACCGGTCAAGTTGGCATTTGACAAGTTGGCGTTTGACAAGTTCTTCGAGGCGAAATTCGCTTTAGTGAGATTGGCTGTTGGGCCAACGAAGTACCCACCCACTACTGACCAACCAGACGGGAGCGACGTTGGTTGACCAACGACGGAACCCGAGATCACTTGGTCCAACGTGGCGAGGGTGAACGTGGCATTCGTAACCGTTGCCCCGGTCAAGTTGACCCCGGTCAGATTGGTTCCGGTCAAGTCAATGCCAGACAGGTTTGCTCCAGACAGGTTTGCTCCTGGACCAACAAGGTAGGTCGAACTCCAGCGCCAATCGGTTGGCAAGGTCAGCGGAACGGTCGAGTTCTGACCCGATCGCAAGCCACTCAAGTTGGCCGAAGAGAGCAAGGTGTTGAAGATATTGGCACCGACAATGGAAGCATTGGTCAAGTTCGCTGACGACAGGTCGACATTGCTTAGGTTGAGGCCCCCTAAGTTTGCGCCAGCCAGATTTGCTGTTGGGCCAAGGAGATATCCCCCCGTCAACTGCCAGTTCGTTGGCAGGGTGGGTGTGCCCGAAACTGACCCCGACACAATGGCGGTCAAGGTGGCACCGGCCAAGTTCGCCGTTGCCAAGTTCGCACCAGTCAGGTTGGCTTCTGGTCCAACGAGGTACCCACTTGCCAGAATCCAAGAACTTGGAATCTTCGTCGTCTCAGAGGTCGAAAGTGTTCCTGAGCTCACCCCTGAAAGTGTGGCAAGGGACAAGTCCGTGCCGGTCAACTTCGCACCTGACAGCGTGGCATTGGTCAAGTTGATCGAACCAAGCGAGAATCCGGTCAAATCAGCTCCGGTGAGATTGGCTGATGGTCCAAGTAAGTAGCCGCCGAGGAGTTGCCACGAAGTTGGCAGTGAACTTGGGGTTCCGTTGACGTGGTCAGAACGCAGTCCAGCAAAACTCGCTCCGCTAAAGGCAGCCGACTGCAGCGTGGCAAACGACATTGTTGCCGAGGCAAACGTCGCCTGCGCGCACTGTGCGGACGTGAGGTTCGCTCCAGTCAGATTCGCACCCGTCAGGTTGGCCGAGGCCAACTGTGCTCCGGAGAAGTTCACGTTGTTCACGTTGGCTGAAGCGAGGTTTGCTCCAGTCAAGGTGGATCCGGCCAACGTTGCCTTGATGAGATTGGCCGAACTCAAGTTGGCGCCGGTCAAGTTGGCTCCTGAAAGGTCCGCGCACAGCGAAACCGAGAGTCCAAGGTTCGAACACGTGAGCGAAAGGCCGGACAAGTCCGCGCCATTCAAGTTGGCACCGGCAAGGTTGGCTCCCGGGCCGGCCAAGTAGCCATTGACGAGACGCCAGCCTGTTGGCAAGGTGCTGGTGATGACCACAGACCCAGACAAAGCACCGGTGAATTGCACCCCTTGAATCGTTGTGCCGGTGATGCGAAGTCCCGTCAAGTCAGCCGTGGCAAAGTCTGCGCTCGTGAACACCCCACCTGTAAATGATGCGCCGCTCAGGTCAGCGCCAACGAAGAATGCAGCGTTGCCGGTCACTGTCGTGAAGACCTGTCCATGCAGGTCAACGCCAGAGAGCACCGCAGCTGAGAGGTTGGTGCGAGTGAAGGTCGCCCCAGCGAGGTTTGCACCGGTCAAGGTGGAGTTCGACAGGTCAGTTCCGGTGAGGTTGGTGCTCGACAAGTTGGCATTGGTCAGATTCACGAACGAGAACGTGAGACCACTCAAATTCAGCCCACTCAAGTTTGCATACGGCCCAACGAGATAGCCGTTGGCAAGGCGCCAGTTGGCCGGGTAGCCAAATGGTCCCTTGGTGATCGAGCCAGAGATCACCCCAACAACAGTGGCACCAGTCAAATCGACCTTCGACAAATCAAGCCCAGTCAGATTTGCCCCGGTCAGATTCGCCCCAGGTCCGGCCAAGTAGCCACCAACAACTCCCCAGCCTGTTGGCAGCGATGAAGGTACGCCTTGCACCCCGCCGGACAACACCCCGGTCAAGTTGGCCGAAGTGAAACTCGCACCCGACAAGGTGGCATTCGCCAACACGGCACCGGTGAGGTTTACCCCGGTCAGATTCGCGCCGGTGAGGTTTGCTCCTGGGCCAATGAGATACCCAGCAACTGACCGCCAACTCGTTGGCAGTTGGGCCGGTGGTGTCGTGTTGCCAGAGGAAACGCCAGCCAAGTTCGCAGACGACAGGTCGATACCCGACAGGTCAACGTCAGCGAAGTTTGCGCCGCCAAGGTTTGCCCCAGGTCCAGCCAAGTACCCGCCCGTCACGACAACCCATCCCGGCGGCAGTGACGTTGGAGTGCCACTCACTCCCCCACTTTTGACGTTCACCATCGTGGCTGCAGCAAAGCTCGAACCGGTGATGGTTGCTTGCTTCAGATTCGCACCGGTGAGATCAACGCCAGCAAAGCTCAACTGACTGAGCACCATCTGCGACAGATCAACTCCGGGACCAACGAGGTGACCAGCGAGTACTTGGAAGTGGGTTGGCAGCGCAACGGCTGTTCCCGTAACCCCACTTGAGCGCACGCCAGTCAAGGTTGCACCTGACAGATCAAGGCCAGCCAAGGTGATCCCGGACAAGTCGGCATTGGAGAGGTTTGCCCCTGGGCCGGCTAGGTAGCCAGCGGCCACGCGGAATCCTGTGGGCAGCACGCTTGGAGTCCCGACCAGGCCTCCTGAGATCACTCCTTGAAAGGTCACGTCGGTGAAATTGGCACCTTCAACGACCGCTCGGGCCAAATTGGCCGAGGTGAGGAGCGACCCAGTGAAGTTCGCGTTCGTCACGTTCGCATCTTCGGCGTCAATACCAGTGAGGTCTTGATTTGAGAGGTTCGCTCCGCTCAAGTCGGCACCCGGGCCAACAAGGTATCCAGCAATTAAGCGCCAGTTCGTCGGGAATTGGGTCGGTGATCCCGTCACCGCACCAGAGACAACTCCGGTGAGCGTCGTTGTTGAAAGATCAATGGCGTTCAGTACCGCGCCAACGAGATTGGCTCTTGGTCCAATGAGGTAACCACCAAGAAGTGACCATGACGTTGGCAGGGAACTTGGGGTTCCGACAATTCCACCAGAGGTGACCCCACTCAAGGTGGCAGAACTCAGCTTCGCTCCTGCCAAGTTGATGCCCGCCAAGTTGGCACCACTGAGGTCAGCGCCAATCAGGTTGGCCGCTGGGCCAACGAGGTAGCCAGCAATCAGCGACCACGACATTGGTAACGCCGTTGGCTGACCAATAATCCCGCCCGAGCTCACCCCACTCAAGGTGGCACCGGTCAGCGTCGCACCCGTGAGCGTCGCACCGGTCAAAGAGAAGCCGGTGAGATTCGCACCCGTGAGGTCCGCACCTGGACCAATGAAAAATCCACCAGTCAACCGCCAGGCAACCGGCAAGGTCGCTGGCGTTCCCGTGACGAGCCCCGAGCGCAGCCCCGGCATGGTGGCACTCGTAAAGTTCGCCCCGGCAACGCTTGCCCCACTTAACGTTGCGCCCGTCAGGTCAGCGCTTGCAAGATTGGCCGAGATCAAGTTGGCTCCCGGGCCAACGAGATAGCCATTCGCGATCAGCCACCCAGTTGGAAGCGCTGCAGGTGTTCCTTGGATGAAACCTGAGCGAACACCAGTCAGTGTGGCCCCGGCCAAGTTCGCACCCTCAAGCGAGGTCGAAGCGAGGTTGACGGCGGCGAAGTTTGCCCCCGCGAGATTTGCTGCTGGTCCAACCAAATACCCAGCAAGAAGGTTCCAAGAAGTCGGAAGGGATCCCGGGATGCCAACCATTCCGCCTGAGGTCACCCCGGCGAGTACTGCGTTGTCGAAATTGGCGTCGGCCACAGTGGCGCCGGTCAAGGTCACATTGGTCAAGTCAATGCCGGCCAAGTTTGCGCTCGACAGATCAGCTCCTGCACCAATGAGGTAGCCGTTGAGCAAGTTCCAATTCAGGGGAAGGCGTGAAGGCTGGCCAATGACTCCACCGGAGCGAACTGAAGACAACACTGCGCCATTCAAATTCGCAGCGGTCAAGGTGGCGCTCGCCAAGTTCGCACCAGTCAGATTGGTGGTGAACAAGTTGGCCCCAGTGAAATCAACAAAACTCAAGTCAGCGCCGGCCAAGTTCGCACTCGCCAACTTGACCCCGGGGCCAACAAGGTAGCCAGCGCGGATCTTGAAGTTCGGTGGCAAGACGAGAGGGGTGCCGGTGATGGAACCAGATTGCACCCCACCCAAGTTGGCACCAAGCAGGTCAACACCGCCCAAGTTGGCGCCGCCAAGAAGCGCTCCGGCCAAGTTCGCTCCCGTCAAGTTGACGTTTGAGAGATTTGCTCCCGTGAGCGTTGCGGCACTCAGATCAGCTCCTGGTCCAACAAGGTAACCAAGGACAACTTTCCAATCAGTTGGCAAAGAGGATGGCTGGCCAACGACTCCACCGCTTGACGCACTCGTCAGCGTTGCGCCACTAAAACTCGCACTCGTGACCGTGGCTCGGGTGAACTGTGCACTCGACAACTGGGCGTTCGTGAAGGTCGTGCCAGTACAATTCGA
This sequence comes from Acidimicrobiaceae bacterium, assembly GCA_947456095.1. Classification (GTDB taxonomy): domain Bacteria; phylum Actinomycetota; class Acidimicrobiia; order Acidimicrobiales; family RAAP-2; genus CAIQEU01. The sequence goes on along the minus strand of CANGPX010000008.1, from coordinate 22,878 downwards.
TCCAACAAAACTGTCGCCAACCAAGTTCGCACCCCGGAAATTGGCGTTCGACACATTCATGTCGGCGAACGAGGTGTTGGACAGATCAACGTTGTAGAAGTTCGCCCCAATCAAACTTGCCTTTGGCCCGAGCAAATACCCTGATCGAATCGACCAGCCATCAGGCAAAGCGGTGGGCGTCCCAGTGAGTGAGCCAGAAGCAATTCTCGTGAGCGTCGCTCCCGTGAGGTCAGCCAACGTCAGGTTTGCCCCGGTGATGGTTGCACCCGTCAGGTTCGCATCTTTCAAGTTCGCTCCCGGGCCAATGAAGTACCCGCTGCGAAAGAGCCAGTTGGTTGGCAAACTCGTTGGGTTGCCCTTCACCGAACCGGAGATAATTCCCGGCATCGTGGCATTAAAGAACTGTGCCGCCGACAAGGTTGCGCCGGTGAAGTTCGCTCCAGACAAGTTGGCACCAGTGAAGTTCACTGCAGTCAAATTGAGGCCGGCAAACGAGGTATTTGGGAATTTGGCTCCCGAGAGATTCGCTCCAGGGCCGGCCAAATACCCCCCATCGAACTGGGTCCAGTTGGTGGGAAGTTGCGGAGTGCCAATGACATTTCCCGACACCACTCCGAGCATTGCCGCATTGGCAAAGGTCGCCCCAGTCAGGTTGCAGTCAGTCAACACGGCGTTCGTCAGCACCGCATTGAAGAACTGCGCACCGGTGAGATCAGCTCCTCTGCCAACGAGATAGCCATTGGACAAGATCCAGCCCTGCGGCAAGCCAGCAGCGAGCCCAGTGATGCCGCCAGAACGCACACCGGTCAGCGTGGCCTTTGAGAAGTCGGCCCCGGTCAGATTGACATTGGTCAAGATCGCACCAGTCAGATCAACCGTGCCAACCGACAGTGAACTGAGATCAGATCCCGAGAGGTCGACTCCTGGGGCAAATGCGGCTGAGCCCTTGCCCAGCATGAAGCCATTGGAAAGCCGCCAACCCGTTGGCATGGCAAGAGGGACACCGGTGATGCCACCAGAAATCGCTCCGGCGAGTGTTGCCCCGGTGAGATCGGCTCCGGCGAGTGACACCGAGGTGAAATTCGCTGTCGACAGATCGAGGTTGACGAGCTTCGCATCAGCCAAGTTGGCTGCGGGACCAAGGAGATAGCCGCCGATCAACTTCCAGTCACTTGGAAGTGAGATGGGAGTGCCGATGATGCCGCCCGAGCTCACCCCGACGAGTGTTGCCCCGGCCAAACGGACGCCATTTAAATTGACGTTCGACAGATCAACGCCAGTTAAGTCAGCGCCGGTTAAGTCAACATTTGGACCAAAGAAGGTTCCCTTCACCACTTTCCAGCCAGTTGGCATCGAAAGGGGAATACCAACAATGCCGGTCGCACTCGCCCCGGTGACCGTCGCACCTGTCAAGTCCACGCCGCTGAGGGTCGTCGCGGTCAAGGTCGCCCCAGTCAAATTGGCGTTCCGCATAATCGCACTCGTGAGGTTGAGCGTTGATAGATCCGCACCAGTGAAATCAGCCCCAGTGAGATTGGCCGAAGGGCCAGTGAGGTAGCGGGCAACACTTCGCCAACCACTCGGAAGCGTTGGCGTGCCCACCAGGCCACCAGAGATCACGCCACTCAGTGTTGAGCCGGTGAAGTTCGCTCCCGTGAGCGTTGCTCCGGTCAAGGTCGCTCCAGTCAAATTGGCATTCACGACCGATGCATTCGCCAGCGAAGCATTCAAGAGATTGGCACCACTGAAGTTGACATTGGCCAAATTCGCAGAGGTGAGGGCAGCGCCTCGAAGCATTGCCCCGGTCAGGTCTGCACCTGGGCCGATGAGGAAGCCACTCACGAGACGGAACTCAGCCGGAAGAGACAAGGGTTGTCCAATGATTCCGCCTGAGGCAATGTGGAAGAAGTTCGCATTGACGAACACCGCATTGTTGAGGTCCGCCCCGGTCAGGTTTGCCCCCGAGAGGTCTTGACTTCCAAAGTTGGCTCCCGAGAGGTTGGCTCCCGGTCCAACGAGAAAACCGTTGATGAGCTTCCACTGTGTTGGCAGCGCTGCTGGGCTTCCCGAGATCGTCCCTGATGCCACTCCTGACAGCGTCGTATGGGACAAATTCGCGCCATCAAGCTTCGCACCAGTGAAGATCGCACCAGTCAAGTCAACAGTGCCGAAATTGAGACCAGTGAAATCGAGACCTGACAAGTTGGCGCCGGGATAAACAAAGAAATTCCCGACTGTTGCCCCGAAGGAGTAACCAATCGTTGTCGTTGGCGTACTTGAACCAACAGCAGTCTTGGCCACCACGCTGAACGTGTACATCGTTCCGTTGGTGAGTTGAGTGACCTGACACGTCAGCGCCCCAGTTGTTGAGCAGGTCCCTGTTCCCGGCACGGCGGAAACGACATAGGACGTAATTGGTGAGCCACCAGTCGAGGTTGGGGCAAGCCAGCGAAGCGTTGCTTTCGTGCTTGACATGGCAACGCTGACGACTTGTGGGGGCTGTGGCAGAGCAGCTGGAACCGACGGCGGGCCAACGGCAACCAACGAATTGCCCACACCATTTGAAGCGGTGATCGCAATCGAGTACCGCTGGGCATTGGTGAGACCAACCACAGTGCATGTTGGCTCACCGAGTGACGTGCAGCCACCTCCTCCAGGTGACGTCGTCACGCTGTAGCCCGTGATGGGTGAACCACCAGTGGCTGATGGCGTCCAGGTCACGACGAGTTGTCCATCGCCTGGCTTCACGCGGACATTCGTTGGTGCACTCGGAACTGTTGGCCGAGGGATCACCGGCACAGAAGCGCTTGGTTGACTCAGTCCAATGCGATTGCGTGCCTTCACGCTCACGACCACACGTTGGCCATTTGCAAGGCCTGTGATCTGGCAGGAAAGTGCACCAGTTGTTGTGCACGTTTTCCCCGAAGGTATTGCTGTTGCCAGATAGCCAGAAACGGCTGCCCCGCCATTTGAAAGCGGTGCAGCCCAACGGACCGTTGCTCCACTGTTGAGCGAAACCACCACCACGCTTCGCGGCGCAGAGGGCACTTTGACCGTTGCGCCTAAAGCTGCGCTCAACCACATCAGCGTGACGACAGTGACAAAGAATGCCACCACCGAAATGCGTTGAAGTCGCGACAGAACTACCACGCTTTCAGTCTTACAGGACAAGACCCGTCAATGCCCCCACGCCTTCAGGACTTGCAAAGGTTTGAGCGTCGGTGTTCAGGCTCGCTCAGGCGCCCAGCCAAGGCGCTCGGTGATCTCTCTCGTGGCAGTTGAAAGGTTCAGCGTATAGAAGTGAAGCCCTGGAACCCCAAGATCAAGAAGCTCACGACAAAGTTCTGTTGCCAGCGAAATTCCGGCTTCTCGGACCGCTGCGTCGCCACCTTCACGGTGGGCGTTTTCGAGGGCTGCAACGAGCGAATCGGGCACGGCTGAACCCATTGCCGCCATCCGGGGAATCGATGCCAGCGACGTCACGGGCATAATTCCCGGCAAAACAGGTTTTTCTACACCCATCACTTGCAGTTCTGCGACGAGTGAACTCCAGTCACCTGCCTCAAAGAGCAACTGGGTCACGGCGAAATCGGCAAGTTGCAACTTTTTGGCCAAGTGTTCGCGATCACTTGAAAGCGATGGGGAACGAGGATGCCCGACAGGATGAGCTGCCACACCAATGGAGAACTCTCCAACTTCTCGAGCCAGGGCAACGAGTTCTTCGGCATAGGTGAGCTCACCAGTGACCGCACCTTCATGGGTGGGCGGATCGCCGCCAAGTGCCATCAAGTTCACCACGCCAGCTTGCGCATACGACTCAAGAATTTCAATCAACTCAACCCTCGTGTGGGCCACACAGATGAGATGCGCCATTGGGGTGAAGATTCCACGACTCGCCATTTGCGCGACAAGGTCATAGGTGCGCTGACGCGACTCTCGGCCGCCCCGGTAGGTCACTGAGACAAATGACGGCTCAAGTGGCTCTAAGGCAGCAATCGTCTTTTCGAGCGTTGCCCGTTCTGCCTCGCTTTTGGGCGGGAAGAACTCAAAGGAAATGGTTTGGCCCTGCGTGAGCAGTGCATCAATACGCTTCGCCATTACTTTCGACCGTAATCATCCTCAAGTCGAACAATGTCGTCTTCGCCGAAGTAGGTACCGTATTGGATCTCAATGAACAGCACGGGTTTTGTCCCAATGTTCTCAATTCGGTGAGCAGTTCCTTGCGAGATGTCAATCGAATCTCCCGCTCGCAGCACGTGGTCCACGCCATCTAAAACCACGAGGGCTTCACCCGAGACGACAAACCAGTGCTCAGAGCGCTTCGAGTGGCGCTGGTAGCTCAGACGCTTGCCAGGCTCGACGATGATGCGCTTGACTTTGTGGTCGCTTTGGGTGTCATCAAGGACGAGATACGTGCCCCATGGGCGCTCATCGAACTCACGCCCTTTGTCATCAACTGTCGTCACGTGGCCCGCTCTCCGGCAAGAACTGCATTTCTTAGCAACATTGCCCGCGTCATTGGCCCGACTCCACCAATACGAGGTGTCACCCAGCCTGCCACTTCTTTGACCGCTTCATCAACGTCTGACAGAAGTTTTTTTCCATCCCAACTTGTTCCAGCACCAACGACTGCAGCACCGGGCTTGACCATGTCAGCCGTGATGAGTGACGCCACCCCAGCGGCAGCAACGATCACGTCGCCTTGGCGAGTGTAAGAGCCAAGGTCTTGAACTCCAGTGTGAATTTGGGTGACCGCGGCATTGCAGCCAGTTCGTTTTGACGCCATGAGCAGGCTGAGTGGGCGTCCAATCGTCGTGCCACGACCAACAATGACGACATGTTGGCCGGCAACAGGTACCTCATGTGCGGCCAAGAGCTCAACAATGCCAGCTGGCGTGCACGCAAGCGGACCCGGTGCTCCAAGAACAAGTTTGCCCAAGTTGACCGGGTGCAGACCGTCAACATCTTTGTTTGGGTCAATGGCGAGGAGCACTTGCTCTTCATCCATTCCTGCAGGCAGCGGCAGCTGCACGAGGATGGAGTGAATTTGTGGGTTGGCGTTCAGTTCACCAATGAGGTCAAGCAGTTCACGCTGGGTAGCTGAGGCCGAAAGGTGAAAGTCAAAGGACTGAATACCAACGGCAGCGCAGTCAGCATGCTTCATCGCCACATACTTGGCCGAAGGACCATCGTCGCCGACGAGCACCGTGGCGAGGCCAACTGAGCGGCCAATGGCGATGAGGCGCGACACGCGATCAGCAAGCTCCATTTTCATCCGTGCGGCGAGTCGCTCACCGTCGAGCACGATGGCCATGGAAGTCTCCTCGGGTTGTTCTTGGTCTCAGGTTTAGTGTCGGAAGTGGCGTTCGCCGGTCATCACCATGGCAATGCCCGCTGCATCAGCAGCAGCAATCACGTCGCCGTCACGGATCGACCCACCGGGCTGCACAATGGCCGTAACCCCAGCCGAAGTCAGCGCTTCTAAACCATCGGGGAAGGGGAAGAACGCATCGGAGGCGCCAGCAGAACCCTTGACCGCCTCTCCCGCTTTTGTCACGGCAATGTTGGCTGAGACCACTCGGGATTGTTGGCCAGCGCCAATGCCAACAGCAACCCCATCTTTAGCCACGACAATGGCATTGGATGAGGTGCGACCACACACGCGCCAAGCGAGCTTCAAGTCTTCGAACTCTTCTCGAGTTGGCTGACGCTTGGTCACAACCTTCCAAGTGTCTGGCGTTGACAGAAAGTCGTCTGCACCTTGGACCAGCATCGTGTTGCCAAAGGAGCGAAGCTGCAGAGCAATTGCCTCTGGGGCAGGGCTTTGCAGCAAACGGGTGGCCTTGCGTCGTGCCGCCAGCATCTCCAAGGTTCCGAGCGCATACGACGGAGCAATAATCACATCGGCTTGTGGGCCGTCGCAAATTGCTTGGGCAACTTCCGAAGTCACTTCACCCGACAGTGCCACAATTCCACCAAAAGCCGACAAGGGGTCACAGGCCAACGCTTTGGCAAACGCACCCACGAGATCTTCTGCCACTGCCGCACCGCAAGGATTGGCATGCTTGATAATCGCAACTGCTGGCGTTCCTGCATCGCTTGCCAACTCATGCACTAAGCGCCAGGCAGCATCTGCATCAAAGAGGTTCAAGTAACTGAGACCCGTACCGCCATGCTGGGTGACGTTGTCCCAAAATGGCGTGGTTCCAGCAATGCGGTAGCGAGCGCCACTTTGGTGGGGGTTCTCGCCATAGCGAGCAACTTGGGCTCGCTCTAAGGCCAAATGGATGGTGGGAGGAAGCGCTCGGTCCTGTTCTGGCCCTTCACGATCAAACCAGGCAACAATCGCTGCGTCATAGGCAGCAGTGTGTGCAAACGCCGCACGAGCCAAGCGTCGACGGGTGTCGTCACTCAAGGCCCCACTTGCTTGCAACTCTTCGAGCACCACGTCGTAGTCAGCTGGGTCAACAACAATGCCGACGTGAGCGTGGTTCTTTGCTGCTGCACGCACCATGGTCGGGCCGCCAACGTCGATGAGTTCAATTGAAGGGTTCGACGAGAACGGATAGAGATTGCACACCACAAGGTCAATGGCTGAGATGTTGTTGACTGCTAAATCAACGAGGTGTTCAGGCTTTGACCGGTCAGCCAAAATGCCACCGTGGATCTTCGGATGAAGCGTCTTCACTCGACCACCGAGCATTTCGGGAGAACCCGTCACCGTCGCCACGTCACGGTGAGCAATACCGGCTTCAGTCAAGGCTGCTGAGGTATTGCCACTGGCAATGAGTTCAACTCCGAGATCTGCCAAACCTTGGGCAAAGGGGAGGAGGCCAGTTTTGTCGTAGACGCTCAAGAGTGCTCGCACAGTGTAATTCTCTCTTAGTTTTCGCCCGCTACGGGCAGGTTGTGATGAAGGCGATCTAACACCGCCATGATGGTTGCTGGGTACAGCGTTCGCTCAACTTGCTTGATGCGCTCTTGCAAAGTCTCTGCCGTGTCGCCTTCGACCACGCTAACGGATTGTTGGGCCAAAATCGGTCCTTCATCTAAGGCAACAGTTGCCACGTGCACGGTGCAGCCAGTCTCTGTCACCCCGGCACGCAGTGCATCGTCAACTGCATGCCAGCCTTTGAACAACGGCAACAGCGATGGGTGGGTATTCAAGATGCGACCCGGATACGCCACATGGAACGCTTCAGTCAAAATTGTGCCAAATCCGGCCATCGCCACAAGATCAATGGAGCGGTCTGCCATGGAGTCAGCCAAAGCCTGCGAGTAGGCCGCACGGTCAAACGAAGTGGTGAACCCGCCAAAGTCACTGCGGTCAACGAGCAAAGCAGCCACCCCTTGCGACTTGGCAAGGTCGAGTCCTCGGCAGGGGCGATCGGCAACGACCAAACCAATCGGCACCTGGGCGGCGAACATGGCTTCCAAAATCGTGCCTGTTCCCGAAACCAACACGGCGACGCGCACCAGCTCACCTGCTCGCAGTCGCGTGGTCAGGTGAGCCGGTGGTCGCGATCACTTGAGGTTCTTTACGACCTCGATCATGGCGTTGCCAGCTTCAGTTGGGTTGAGGGCAATGGTGACCCCAGCAGCGCGAAGCGCATCCATCTTGGCTTGAGCAGTGCCTTGTGAACCCGAGATGATCGCACCAGCGTGGCCCATCTTGCGTCCAGGAGGAGCGGTCACGCCAGCGACGTAAGACACAACGGGCTTGGTGACGTAGTCGGCAATGTACTGGGCCGCACGCTCTTCTTCGGAGCCACCAATTTCGCCAATCATCATGATGGCCTTGGTCTCTGGGTCAGCTTGGAAGGCTTCAAGGCAGTCAATGAAGTTCGTTCCAGGAACGGGGTCGCCACCAATACCAACACAAGTGGTCTGGCCAATACCTTGGCTTGAGAGCTCATAGAGCGCCTGGTAGGTCAAGGTGCCTGACCGGCTCACAATGCCAACAGGGCCACCGGCGAGCGCAATGTCACCGGACGTGATGCCAATGTTGCACTTTCCAGGGCTGATGATGCCTGGGCAGTTTGGACCAAGCAGACGAGTTCCAGGGAACTCTTGGACGAGGCGGGCATAGGTCAGCGCTTCATCTTGGGCAGGGATGCCTTCGGTGATGCAGACAATGAACTCAATGCCGGCTTGTGCAGCCTCCATGATGGCGGCACATGCGCCAGCTGGGGGGACAACAACGAACGATGCCGTCGCACCAGTTGCCGCAACGGCTTCAGCCATGTTGGCGTAGATCGGCACGCCATCAACATCGGTCCCAGCCTTTGAAGGTGATGTACCAGCAACAACCTTTGTGCCGTAGTCGCGGTTGCGAAGGCCATGAAAGCGTCCTTGGCCGCCGGTCAGTCCTTGGACAATGACCTTGGTGTTCTCATCAACGAAGATGCTCATTTCGGCTCCTACTTTCCTGCGAGCGCAACGGCTCGGCGGGCAGCGTCGAGCATGGTCGGCTCGGCGATCAGTTGGTCATTTAAGTGTGGCTGGAGAAGGGCACGGCCTTCGGCAGCGTTCGTGCCGTCAAGGCGAAGCACAATTGGAGCAGCAATCGTCACCCGACGCAGCGCTTCCAAGATGCCGTTGGCCACGTCATCAACTTTGGTGATGCCACCGAAGATGTTGACGAAGATGGCCTTGACCTTTGGGTCAGAGTTGATGACTTCCAAGGCTGCTGCCATGACGTCGGGGCTTGCACCACCACCAATGTCTAAGAAGTTCGCCGCTGAGCCGCCAACTTGGTTCACCACATCGAGCGTCGACATCGCAAGACCAGCGCCGTTGGCAATAATGCCGACCGTGCCATCAAGGCCAATGTAGTTGAGGCCCTTTTCTTTCGCCATTTGCTCACGAACGTCTTCAGTTTCGCCCCAGGCGAAGTCCGCCCACTCGGGGTGACGGTACGAAGCGTTGTCGTCCAAGGTGACCTTGGCATCAAGCGCGTGGACTTGTCCTTCAGTGGTCAAGATGAGCGGGTTGATTTCAGCCAAGTCGCAGTCGCCTTCGACGTAGCAGGTGTAGAGCTTGACCAGCAGTTGAGCAGCTTGGACCCGAGCTTCTTCGTCGAGGTTTGCCGCAGCAACCCACTCAGTTGCTGCTTCCAAGGTGAGTCCAACAATCGGGTCAATGGAAATCTTGGCAATGGCGTCTGGGTTCTCCTCAGCCACGACTTCGATTTCAACGCCACCTTCTTTGGACAACATGCCGAGGTGGCACTTGTTTGGGCGATCGAGCGTGAAGCTCGCGTAGTACTCCTTGGCAATGTCTGAAGAGTGCTCGACCCACAAGCGGCGCACCACGTGGCCCTTGATGTCCATGCCAAGGATGTTTCCGGCATGGAGACGAACTTCATCGGCGTTGTCGGCGAGCTTGATGCCACCGGCCTTGCCACGACCACCGACTTTTACCTGAGCCTTGACGACCACTGGATATCCAGCCTTTTCGGCTGCGGCGACGGCCTCGTCAACCGTGTCGGCAACGCCGCCCGGTGACACTGAGATTCCGAACTGGGCGAAGTACTGCTTGCCCTGATACTCGAAGAGATCCATTGACTGCTCCTTCACTGCTCTCGTATCTGCCGCAGACGCGCGCAGGCGTCAAGACAGAAAATGGGACAACTTCACTCGCGAAACTTCACTGACCAGCGAGTTCGCCTTCTCTGGCGTCCAAGGCATCTTCAAGCCACTTGCCAATCGAAGGAAGCGGGGCGCCTGGGGTAAAGACCTCGGCAACGCCGGCTGCTTTCAACACGGGAATGTCGGCTTCAGGAATGATCCCGCCAACCATCAACACCACATCGTCTCGACCTGCTTCACGGAGCAGGTCAATGATGCGTGGGATCAACGTGAGATGCGAACCCGACAAAATCGACAGGCCAACCGCGTCTGCGTCTTCTTGCACGGTGGCAAAGACAATCTGTTCAGGAGTTTGATGCAGACCGGTGTAGACGACTTCAAATCCATCGTCACGCAGGGCGCGGGCAATGATCTTTGCTCCACGGTCATGGCCGTCTAGGCCGGGCTTTGCCACGATCACTCGATACGTACGTTGCACGGGCTCCATGATACGCGTTTCGTCGACCCCCTCGGTAATCTCGTTCCCAAGGATCAAACAGGCACACTGCTAGCCTCAAATTCATGGCTTCCCTCGATCAAGGTGACAGAGTGAGCGTCACCCATAAAGGCCCCTTCGCTTCGCTCATTGAAGCCCTGCGACCAAGGCAATGGATCAAAAACGTTCTGGTTGTCGGGGCACCGGCTGCTGCTGGCGTGCTCTTAGAGCGCGAAATTCTGGGCAAGACAGCAGTTGCCTTTGTGGCGTTTTGCCTCATTGCCTCAGCCACATACCTCCTCAACGACTGCATTGATGCTGCAGCGGATCGCCAGCACCCAACCAAGCAATCTCGGCCAATTGCCCGTGGCGATGTCTCGGCAACTGTTGCGCTCTTCGTGGCCGCAGTGTTGGCGACCGCAAGCCTTGTTCTGAGCTTTCTTGGCGGCAGCGCACAGCTTGGACTGCTGATTGTTCTCTACGCCGTCATTAATGTCGCCTACTGCTTAGGTCTCAAACGCGTGGCGGTCATTGAACTCGGTTGCGTTGCCTCCGGATTCATCCTGCGGGCTGCAGCAGGTGGTGCGGCAACGCAGCTTCCGTTGTCGAAGTGGTTTCTCGTCGTCATCAGTTTCGGCGCATTATTCATTGTCACGGGTAAGCGCATGAGTGAGTTCCAAGCACTTGGAAAAGACCGGAGCATCACTCGTGCGGTCCTCGGCGAGTACACCGCATCGTTTCTCCAAGCCGTCCTCACCTTGTCAGCTGGCGTGTCGGTGACGACCTATTGCTTATGGACCTTCGACCAAGCCGCACCACATGGGGGGACGAACGCGCACTTTGGCATCTTGGAACTCACCACCATTCCCGTCGTGTTTGGAGTCCTTCATGTGCTTCGCCTGATGGATGCCGGTAAAGGTGGGAGCCCCGAGGAATTGGTCTACGACGATCGACTCCTCCAAGGCTTGGGTCTGCTGTTCCTTTGCTTGTTCATTGGTGGCGTCTATGGGTGAACAACACCGGTCAAGCGTTGCTGGGTGGGGAAATACCGCTCGAGCGAATCAGACCATTGTGACGCCAACCTCTGAAGCAGAGATCGAACAACTCTTGACCACGGCTTCGGGTGGTGTCATTGCCCGAGGACTCGGTCGCAGTTACGGCGACCCAGCCCAAGTGGCAGGTGGCATCGTGCTGTCAAACGCTGCCTTACAAGAATTTGGCCCCATTGACCGCACCTCTGGGCTCGTCACGCTCGGCAGTGGTGTGTCCATTGACACCTTGCTGTCGGTGGCAATTCCTCATGGATTCTTCGTCCCTGTGACCCCTGGCACCCGTCAGGTCACCATTGGTGGCGCCATTGCCTCAGACATCCATGGCAAGAACCATCACATCGATGGCAGCTTCATGAATCACGTGTTGTCCCTTGACCTTGCAACCCCAACGGGACTGGTGCACGTCAGTGCGACACAAGACCCAGACCTGTTTTGGGCAACAGCCGGCGGCATGGGACTGACCGGCATCATTGTTCGCGCCACCATCAAGTTGCTCAAGATTGATTCGGCCTATGTAAGCGTCGACACCACTCGCCATAACAATTTAGATGACGTCATGGCCGCCATGATTGAAGGCGATCATCGATATCGTTACTCCGTTGCTTGGGTGGACTGCATGACCAGTGGCGCTCGACTCGGTCGAGGAGTCCTCACTCGTGGTGATCACGCTCCAGCAGATCTTGTCCAAGGTCGAGGCAGTGCCGACGAAGCCATCCCAACAAAACCTCGACTGAGCGTCCCGTTCGATGCACCATCTGGGCTGCTCAACCGCCTCTCCATCACGGCGTTTAACGAAGCATGGTTCCGCCGAGCACCAAAGAACAAAATTGGTGGCATTGAGCGCATCTCCACCTTCTTCCACCCCTTAGACGGCGTGGCCAACTGGAACCGCCTCTATGGCCAGCGCGGCTTTGTCCAGTATCAATTCGTCGTTCCAGATGACGAGGCAGAGACCATTCGCTTGGCCATTGAGCGCCTGTCCACCTCAAAGGTGCCGAGCTTCCTCGCCGTGCTCAAACGTTTCGGCCCGGGCAACTTGTCGCCCATGTCATTCCCAACTCCTGGATGGACCTTGGCCTTAGATCTCCCTGTTGGTCCATCAGCACTTCCCCAGGTGCTCGATGAGCTCGATGACCTGGTAGCAGCAGCTGGTGGTCGGATCTACTTCGCCAAGGACTCTCGGATGTCACCGTCCAGTGTGGCCAAGATGTACCCGGGGCTCGAAGCCTTCCGCACGGTGCTTGACCGGGTGGACCCTGAAGGCGTCATGGTTTCAGACCTTGCCCGCCGACTCAACTTGAGAGGAACTCCTCATGCGTGACGCATTTGGTCAACCGCAAAGCGCCATTATCTTCGGCGGTACTTCAGAGATTGCGCAAGCAACGCTTCGCCAACTCGTGGCCAAGCGACTCGACCGCGTGGTCCTCGTTGGCCGCAGTGCCGAGGCACTTGGCGCCATGAAGGACGAACTGTTGGCAAGTGGTTGCTCAAGTGTTGAACTCGTCTTCAGCAATGCCGCCGACCAGAGCTCTGCTGCACGGGCTGTTGATGAGGCCTTCAGTGCACTTGGCCAACCAGTCGACCTCGTGCTCATGGCTGTTGGACTGCTTGGAGACCAAGCAAAAGATGATGATTCACCAAATCGCACTGCTGAGATGTTCACGGTGAACACCACCTGGCCTGCAGCGATTTTGGCTGGCGTGCGGGGTCGACTCGTTACTCAAGGCTATGGCCACATTGTGGTGCTCTCCACCGTTGCTGGTATCCGTACTCGCAAGGCGAACTACACCTACGGAGCTGGAAAGATGGGCCTCGATGGCTTTTGCCGTGGCTTGGCCGCATCACTGAGCGGGACCGGGGTCACGATGCAAATCGTGCGACCTGGATTCGTCACGACCAAGATGACCGCACACCTCGATAAGGCTCCATTTTCAACAACCGCCGATGCGGTTGCAACCGTCATTGTCGAAGGTCTCTCGAAGAAAACAACGGTGCTCTATGCACCGTCAGTGCTCAAGTACGTCTTTGTGCTCCTGCGCCACCTGCCAGAGTTCATCTGGCGACGCCTGCCTGGCTAGGGAGCAGGCAGAGGAGTCGTCGTTGGCGTTGTTTGCTGAGGACGTGCCTGCATCACAAAGAAGTCTCGGTTGAACCACGTGGTGAAATAGCGAGCGGGTGACGAGACCATATTGGGCAACAAACTTGTTCCATCTGCGCCGTTTGCCGCACTCGAAGCTGGGTACGAATAGGTCGAATACTGCACCCAGTCAGTGTTGATGTCGAGTTCCATTGCTCGAACTGCACCTGCTCGAACGAGCAAGTCGGCCAACGAGACAATCGACATATTTGGTCCACCGACGTACACCAGTGCGCCAGTTGCGGTGATGCCATAGCCAGAGCGCCAGACGTAGACGCCTCCGCCAAGCGTCTTGCCCCACGACGAGTTGTTATTGACAGAAAGCCCAGCTGCTGGCTTTGCCCCATCGACGATGAGATCCAAGTTCTGGCGAACGGCGGCGACGTTGCTCGTCATCGTGACGTCTCTGCCCCACATGCCAATCGTGGAACTGCCGTCGTCGTAGATCACATACGACGCTGCACCACTGCGCAGCGGAAGGATCATCTTGTGGTCGGTGTAGTAGCCACCATTTGCATCACCCATCCGAAAACCAGCGTTGAACGCAGCAAGGGTGGACTTGGCCGCCAGTGGCTTGATGGGTGCGGAGTTTGCATACGGCCCGCCACCGGGAATGAATGATCCCGAGTAGAGCGATGCCTTGAGCAAGGTGGTGTCCATCCAAGCAACGGCAGCGACATCGCTTGTATGAATCGCGTCAACCCGAACCGTTGCTTTCAAGATTGCCGGGTAACCGTCAACGCTGTTGCCAACAGGGCTCCAGGTGCCTTCGCCGGGAAGCGCTGGTGTGGCCGGCGAAAGAATCGTTGCCGGCGCTGGCAAATGACTCCCACGAGGGCCTTCTTGCTTCCCCGTGGTGATGGAGCCTTCGGCTGGTTTTCCGCCCTTGGCTGGCGGGTGACTCGTGTACCACCAGTTCTCAATGGAGGTGACCAAAGAACCACCGCCATGTTCACGCACCCATTCAGCACCACGAGCACCGGCCGAGGTGCCATAGGCGGGGTCAACGAGGAATGTCCCAAGTGAAAACGAGAGGTAGCCAACAACGAGGAAGAACACTGCCCCAGTGGCAATGCCAATGCGGCGGCGGAGAAACGTCTTTTCAGTTGGACGTCCGTGCCGAGGTGTCGGAGATGGCATTGTTTCAGTATCGCACTTGAACGTTGCTAATGGTCTCCATTACTGGCGGCGAAGTGGTGCAACCGACAACAACAAATTCTTCTCGCCAACTTCACCGAATTTCACCTTGGCCGCTGCCATGTCGCCGGTTCCAGACGTTGAGATGACGGTTCCCTCACCCCAGCGTTCATGAATGACGATGTCGCCGGCACTCAGGCCTAAGTTCTCCGCCCCCGAAGTTGAGGGAGCCTTCCGCTTGGCTTGGAAACTCGGTGAAGCGCTCGGTCGTCCAAAGGTGCGAGCGCCATCATCTTCTGGGCGTTCGAAGTAGTGGTCGTCACTCCCCCAGCGACTTGGGCGCGGCATGCCCGCTGTCCCGAGTCGAACCGTCAAGTCTTCGGGGATCTCAGCCAAGAAACGACTTGGCAGCGAGGCCGAGTAACCCGAACCTTGTTCGCCAAACTTAAAGCGTCGCTCGGCATGAGTAAGGGCCAAATACTGACGAGCTCTCGTGATGCCAACGTAGGCAAGACGACGTTCTTCTTCCAACTGGTCTTCATCGTCACGTGAAGAAAAGTGCGGGAAGATGCCCTCTTCTAAGCCGGTGACAAACACGGCCTTGTATTCGAGACCCTTGGCCACATGCAAGGTCATGAGCGAGACCTTTGGCCGCTCATCATCTAAGTCATCTGACGCCGCAGTCAGCGCTGCTGACTCCAAGAACTCTTCAATGGACTCAAGCGCTCCGTCGGCTTCCATCTGGGCAACCGAGTTAATCAGTTCACCAAGGTTTTCCAAGCGTGAAGCCGATTCGACCGATTGCTCGGCTTGAAGTTCGGCTTCAATGCCTGAGCGATGGAAGACCTCGGCCAAGAGTTCACTTGGTCGAAGCAAAAGCAGGTCGTGGCGAAGTTGATCAAGCAACTCGGCCACCTGCAGACCCGCCTTTGCTGCCTTTGCCGTGAGACCAGCATCTGCACCATGACGCAGGGCTTCAGCAAACGTCATCTGGTTCTTGGCCGCATATTGGCCAAGCCGAGTGACCGATGTTGCCCCAATCCCACGTTTTGGCACATTGATGATCCGGCGGGCCGAGACCTCATCGTCAGGGTTGAGCAGGAGACGAACATACGAAAGCAGGTCGCGCACCTCTCGGCGGTCATAGAACCGGGTTGCGCCAATCAAGCGATGGGGAATGCCGGCACGGTTGAACTCTTCTTCAAGCACTCGGCTTTGGGCATTGGTTCGGTAGAAGAGGGCAATGTCATGCAGCGGCACGTCGAGGTCCCGTTGGAGTCGCCAGATCTCCGTCGCAATCCAGGCTGCTTCATCACGCTCATCACTTGCGCCATAGACCGTGAGTGGGGTTCCTTCACCTTCTTCGGTGAACAAGTTCTTCACTACTCGGCTGGCATTGTTCGAGATGACGGCATTGGCCGCGTCCAAGATGCGCTGCGTGGAGCGGAAATTCTGTTCGAGCACCACCACCTTGGCATCAGGGAACGTGGTCTCAAAGTCCAAGATGTTTCGGATGTCTGCGGCACGAAATCTGTAGATGCTCTGGTCGGAGTCACCAACGACACAGACCTGGCGATGGTCTCTGGTCAACTGAAACACGAGCTCATTCTGCGCACGGTTGGTGTCTTGGAACTCATCAACGAGCACGTGGCGGAAGCGTTCGGCATAGTACTGGCGAGTTTCTTCAAAACGCTGGAACAACATGACGGGCTTCATGAGCAGATCGTCAAAGTCAACCGCTGATGCCGCGAACAGCCGACGCTCGTATTCGGCGTAGAGCTCAGTCGTCATCTGATGGAAGGGGCCTTGATAGAACCCTCCGCCTTCAGCAAAGACTTCAGGGGTCTGCAAATTCGCTTTGGCCAAGCTAATTTTGCCGGCCACTCCCTTTGGGGTGATCTTCTTTGGATCAATGTCTCGCTCTCGCATGATCTCTTGGATGAGACGTCGAGAGTCAGAGTCGTCATACAGCGTTAAGCGAGAGCGATACCCGAGACGCTCGGATTCAGACTGCAAGATCCGAAAAAACGCCTTGTGAAAGGTCATGACCCACATGCGCTTTGCCCGATCACCAACGAGCTGCACGAGCCGTTCAACCATTTCGTTGGCTGCCTTGTTGGTGAAGGTGATGGCCAAGATCTCGTGCGGCTGGGCATCACTCGTTGCCAGCAGGTGGGCAATGCGTCGGGTGAGGACTCGGGTCTTACCCGACCCAGCACCGGCCACAATGAGCAGTGGCCCGTTTCGGTGTTCAACGGCTTCTCGCTGGGGAGTGGTCAGCCCATCAACTAATTCTTCTGGGGTTTTTGGACGTTGGGCCTCAACAGCGGCGTGGAGATTTCCGAACAAATCATGTTGATCAAAGCCGCTCATCGCTCGACATCGATGTTGGTCAACAGTTGAGAGGTTTCGCAAGCAGGCACGTGGCGGAGCGTAGTCGTCGGGTCTCACCCATCCACGCCCACTCTTGCGATACCGTCGAAAGGCTATGCGCATCCTTCCGCTTGACGACCCGGGCACACCGGACCTCACCTCCCCTGGTCGCTACCTGCGCTGGTTAGGCATGAACCAACTCTCGACGTTGCTTGGCGGCCTCATCTTTGGCATTGCCTGGATGCTTTCTCAGGCCCTTACCCCTGCAGCAATTGGTCAAGCCGTGAACGCCATTCGCCGCCATGACACCGAGGCGCTGTGGATGTGGGCCGCAGCTGTGCTTGGTCTTGGAATCATCATGGCAATTTCAGGCGTCATTCGACACCGCTTTGCCGTGACCAATTGGATGGTCGCGTCCTTTCGCACCATTCAACTCTTGGGCGAGCATCTGGCCATGACTGCTTCGCCCGTTACCGCAGAGATCCCAACTGGTGATGTCGTCAACACCATGGCTTCTGATGCCACTCGCATTGGCGGGGCGTACGACGTTGTTGCTCGCTTTGTTGGCGCAATCATTTCTTACGTCGTCGTCGCCGTGATTATGTTGCGCACGAGCGTAACCCTGGGCCTCGTCGTCCTGCTTGGCGTGCCCCTGCTCGTCACCGGAATTGCTCCTCTGATTAAGCCACTGCAAAATCGCCAAATGGCGGTGCGTGAGCGTGCCGGGAAGCTCACGGCCGTCGGGGCTGACACCGTGGCTGGACTGCGAATCTTGCGAGGTATCGGCGGCGAGCAGGTCTTCTTCGAGCGCTACCAACAACGAAGCCAGGCTGTCAGAAAAGCCGGCGTGGCCGCTGCCACACCACAAGCAACCCTCGATACCGCACAAGTCGCCTTGCCGGCGATCTTCATCCTCATCATCACCTGGGTTGGGGCACGGCTCACCATTCGTGGCGAGATCAATGCCGGCCAGTTGGTGGCCTTTTATGGCTACGCCGTCTTCCTCGTCGCTCCCCTCCGCACCGCTACAGAGTTCGTGGAAAAAGTGACGAGAGCGCTCGTTGGTGCTCGCAAGGTGTTGCGAGTCCTCACCATTAATCCGCAAGTACGTGACGTCAATTTGGTCGAGGTTCCAAACGGCGACCAAGAACTCACCGACGTTGTCACTGGACTGACGATTGGGCAAGGAACGTTCTTTGCCCTGTGTGGCACTGACCCCACAGCAACGGCGACCGTGGCCGAACGCCTTGGTGCCTTTGCCCTCCCGCATGGCACCTATGGCGGTGTGGCGTTAACCGACTTGGCCTTAGAAGAAGTTCGCCGCCGCATTGTTGTTTCCGAGACCGAACCACGACTGTTCACCGGTCCGCTGCGCTTAGAGCTCAATGCGACCGAGACCGCAACCGAGGTGGACTTGGCCGAAGCGCTTGCCGTCGCCTCTGCACATGACGTCATTGAAGCACTCCCAAGTGGGCTCGACGAAGTGGTCGAAGAACGAGGCCGAGCATTTTCGGGCGGACAGCGCCAGCGCTTGGCGTTGGCTCGAGCACTCCTTGCAGCAGAAGAAGTGCTCATCTTGATTGAGCCCACCAGTGCCGTTGACGCTCACACTGAACTCGCTATCGCAAAGCGACTGAGAGATGCTCGCCGTGGTCACACGACGGTGGTGGTGACCTCGTCGCCACTGCTTCTTGATGTCTGCGACACCGTGGCGTTTTTTGATGGCGAGCAACTCATTGCTACCGGTACGCACCGTGAGTTGCTTGAACGCGAAGACTACAAAGCGACCGTGCTGCGAGGGGAGGAGTAATGGCTACTCCCCTTCCCGTTGCCTCGCCCAAACAGACCAGGGCTGAAGCGCTCAACTACGTCAAACGCCATCGTCGGGGATTCTTCCTGATTGTCGTCACGCAGAGCTTTGCGGCATTGCTTGGCCTTGTTGGTCCGTTCTTGCTCGGGCATCTTGTCAACCAAATTGACCAAGGAACGCTGACTGGGTCTGGCATCAATCGCATTGTGTTCTTGTTAGGTCTGGCTCTTGTTGGCCAAAGTGTCTTCACCTACCTCACACGGCGTGCGAGTTATGTCCTTGGTGAAGAGGTCTTCGCCGAGCTACGAGAAAACTTCCTGTCGAAGTTGCTTGACTTGCCACTGTCAACCGTTGAGCGCGCGGGAACGGGAGATCTGTTGGCCCGCACCACCTCAGACATGGAAGCCCTCGCCTACACCGTTCGCTTTGCCGTACCGGAGTCGCTCGTTGCCATTGTCACCTTGGTCGTGACCCTCGTGGCGGTTGGGGTCACACTCCCCATCATGTTGGTGGTGTGCTTGGCTGGTGTGCCGCTGCTCGCCATTGGCACCCGCTGGTATTTGCAGCGCGCTCCTGAGAGCTATCGCAGTGAGCGAGCAAGCTACGGCGTGCTGTCGGGCACCTTCTCCGAAACTGCCGATGGTGCTCGCACCATTGATGCCCTTCGACTGGGAAACCGACAAAAGCGACGCATCTCGGAGAACATTGCCGAGTGCTACAAGTGGGAACGCCGGAACCTGTTCTTGCGTTGCGTGTGGTTCCCCTTTGTTGATGCCGGCATCACCTTGCCGGTTGCCCTCTCGGTGCTTGTTGGTGGCTACCTCGTCTTCAATGGTCATGCCAACGTTGGCCAGATCACAGCGGTCACCTTGTATGTCCAACAACTCGGTGACCCGCTTGACCGCCTCCTCAGTTGGCTCGACGAACTCCAGATCGGCACCTCCTCGCTCGCCCGACTCTTTGGTGTGGCTCTGGTCGAAAATGACCGAAGCCCAAGTGGCGACCAACCAAAGTCTGAGGCAATTACCGCCACCGGCGTCCACTACGCCTACCGGCAAGGCCACGATGTGCTGCGCGATGTTTCCGTGTCGCTCACCCCTGGTGAGCGACTGGCCATTGTTGGACCATCTGGAGCTGGCAAATCCACCCTCGGCCGGCTCCTTGCCGGTATTGATGGACCACGACTTGGCCGCATTGACGTTGGAGGAACTTCACTGACCGAGCTGCTCCTTGATGACTTGCGAGGTCATGTGGCCCTCGTGACCCAAGAACACCACCTGTTCATTGGCACGGTGCGCGACAACTTGGTTCTCGCCCGACCAACCGCAAGCGACGAAGAGCTCTTGAGTGCACTGAGCGCAGTTGACGCAAAAGAGTGGGTGGAAGCACTTGGCGAAGGTCTCGGCACCGAGATTGGCACCACGGGCTATCAACTCTCGCCGAGCCAAGCCCAACAGATCAGCTTGGCCAGACTCGTGCTTGCCGACCCACACACCTTGGTGCTCGATGAAGCAACGAGCTTGCTCGACCCAAGAGCTGCTCGACACTTAGAGCGTTCACTGTCAGCGGTTGTCGAGGGCCGCACCGTTGTTGCCATTGCCCACCGACTCCACACTGCCCATGATGCAGACCGAGTCGCAGTTGTCGAAGATGGTCGCATTGCTGAACTCGGCACCCATGATGAACTGTTGAAGAGCGGCGGTTCCTACGCCGCACTGTGGCGCAGTTGGCGCGATGAATCTGACGAGCCCAAGAATCCTGACTAAGAAAGGACTATGTCGATTCGTAAATTGGTTCTTGCCGCCGTTGTCTCTGTTGTCTTCGCCGCAGCAGCAATTGCCCTTGTTGCCGTCGTTGTCCAGCCTGCTTCACCAAAGCCGACCGACAATCAATACCCCGTTGCCAAGGTCAACGCTCCTGTTGGAACGTCGTCTGGTACGACGCCGACGTCAACGGGAATGGTGTTTGTTGCCTCTTCGACGGCTGCTGGCAATTTCCTCACCGAACTGTCGAGCAGAGACGGCAAAATCACTGACAAAATGCAACTCGAAGGAACGGGCGCTACGACCTCAATTGCGGTGAGTGGTCGCCAAGTCTGTGTTGGCTTTGACGGCAATGACCATGGCGGTTTGATCAGTTGCTTTGACACCCGAACCAGGCTGCACACGACGACTTGGGTTGCCCCAGGTGCGGTCCTTGATGCCAACGGGAGAAACGACGGCGTGAGCTTTGATCTCTTAGTCAATGAAGGCGGACAGAAGTTTGCCGTAACCGTTCGATTGGCGAAGACCACCAACACGTTCGCCATCTCCCGTCACACGAAGTTGCCTGTTTCAGCCATTTCCCTCGTCGCGTTGGCCAATGGCTCAACCTTTTATTCCCTTGGCAACGACGGCACGATTTCCTCGGTCGATGCCACGTCAGGCAAGGTCCGCTTCACCTTGCAAGCAAGCCAAGGAGCCTCACGATTGGCCATCTCCAATGACGAGACACACCTGTATGCGCTTATTCATGGCGAGACGTCCTCTCGAGTGGACGTGATCGCCGTGGTGTCGGGCAAGGTCACGAGTTCGCTCAAAGCAACCCCCGACGTGAACTGGATCTTGCCGACCATTGATAATGCCCGCTTGGTCGAATTTGCTGGGACTCAGTCAAGCGGGTCGATTGAGCAATACCGCTTGTTCAACTAGAGAACTATTCCCACTCAATCGTGCCGGGAGGCTTCGACGTGATGTCAAGTGCGACTCGGTTCACGCCATCGACTTCGTTGATGAGACGGTTTGCGATGCGCTCGAGCAAGTCATAAGGAAGCCTGGCCCAGTCTGCGGTCATGGCGTCATCAGAGGTGACGGCCCGAATGATGATGGGGTAGGCATAGGTGCGGCCGTCGCCCATGACCCCAACAGTGCGCACTGCGGGCAAAATCGCAAACGACTGCCACAGATCTCGGTAGAGACCGGCCCGGCGAATCTCCTCAAGCACGACTGCATCGGCATTGGCCAAGATTTCAGCGCGCTCTTTGGTGACTTCACCAATGATGCGCACACCGAGGCCTGGGCCGGGGAAAGGTTGCCGCCACACGAGATCGCTTGGAAGTCCAAGTTCTTCCCCAACAGCGCGGACTTCGTCTTTGAACAATGCGCGCAGCGGTTCGACAAGATCGAAGTCAAGGTCTTCAGGCAGACCGCCAACGTTGTGGTGCGACTTAATGTTCGCGGCATGTCCTGATCCTGATTCGATGACGTCTGGATACAAGGTGCCTTGGACTAAGAACTTTGGTCCCTCATCACCAGTTCCCGCACCGAGTTCTCGTGCGACTTCTTCGAAGATCCGAATGAACAACTCACCAATGATCTTGCGCTTGCGCTCTGGGTCCGTGACCCCTGCCAAGGCGGTGAAATACCGGTCTTCGGCTCGCACATGAATCAGGTCGACGTGGAAATGCTCACGGAAGGTGGCGTCAATTTGGTCGCCTTCGCCTTTGCGCATGAGGCCAGTGTCGACAAAGACGCAGGTCAACTGGTCGCCAACGGCTTTGTGGACGAGGGCTGCAGCAACAGCTGAGTCCACCCCTCCCGACAACGCGCACAGCACCTTTTGCTGACCAACTTGGGCTTTGATGGCAGCAACTTGGGTTTCAATGATCGACGCATGCGTCCACGTGCCAGGAAGGCCACACACGTCGTGCAAGAAGCGCTCAATCAAGTCTTGGCCGTGAACGGAGTGTGCCACTTCTGGGTGGAACTGGACGCCATAGGCTCGCATTGCCGGGTCGCCAAAGAGCGCGACAGGTGCATCTTCACTCGACGCCAAGACCTTCACGTGAGACGGCAACTCGGTGATGGAGTCGCCGTGGCTCATCCACACATCAGAAACTTTCGGGAAATCAACCGTGAGGGCAGAGTCCTCGTGAATGGTCATCTCTGCGCGGCCATAACCACCTTTTCCCGTGGCTTCAACAGTGCCGCCCATGGACTGGGCCAACAGTTGTGCCCCGTAGCAAATACCGAGGATGGGAATACCGAGCTCAAAGATTTCCCGATGAAGCGTTGGTGCACCTTCGCCATAGACCGAACTTGGACCACCGGACAAGATGATGCCCTTGGCCCCTTTGGCCTGAACTTCTGCCGCAGTAATGGTGGTGCGGACGATCTCGGAATAGACCCGAGCTTCTCGGACCCGACGAGCAATCAGTTGCGCATATTGCGCACCGAAGTCAACAACGAGAACGACGTCGGTCAATGCCCCATGCCGACGTTCTGTGAGCGCTGGAGTTGCTTGCCTTCGGTCTGCAGTGCTGGAGC
>CANGPX010000007.1 GCA_947456095.1 Acidimicrobiaceae bacterium | reverse complement strand
CAATGGTCACCTACAGTACGGTACGCACGGGCAACCTGATCGGTGAAGAGATGCAAGAGCGGAAATCTGAGCGTCAGCGGTTCCCACAACCCGTCATCAAAAAGCGCATCGCGTCTGGACGAGGTGCGATGGAACAACCAAATGCCACCGATGATGGCCCTGCAGCGCTTTCTGTCACGTTTTGGGTGGCGCTCGTGTTCACCTCAATTGCTGCTGGACTTTTCGGCGATCTTTTGATGTGGATCTTGAAGGTGGTTGAAGAACTTGCCTTTGGCGGAAGCCATGACACCTATCAAGCGGCCGTTGCAGCAGCTTCGAACACTCGGAGACTGAGCGCGTTGTTGTTGGCCGGGGTGATTGGTGGCGTTTCGTGGTATCTCATTCGACGACTTCTTCCAAATGAAAAAACCGAAGTTGACGAAGCCGTATGGAATGGCGACGGTGAACTCTCGCTCCGCAGGAGTTTTCTCACCTCGGTGACCTCCATTGTCGTGGTCGGCCTTGGCGCTTCCATTGGCCGTGAAGCGGCTCCGAAACTCATGGGTGGAGTGTCCGGTACCTTGATCGCCAAGTGGTTGCACTTGACCTCGCCGCAACGACGGTTGCTTGTTGCCTGTGGCGCGGGCGCGGGATTTGCCGCTGTGTACAACGTCCCAATTGGTGGAGCGCTGTTCACCGCGGAAGTGCTGTGTGGATCATTGGCCCTTCCAACGGTGCTCCCGGCAATGGCTGCAGCCATGTTGGCAACACTCACGTCATGGCTGACCTTGCCAAATCATGCGCTGTATGACGATGTCGCCAACTTCACCGTCACCCCCTCGATTGTGGCGGGGAGTTTGTTGGTTGGACTTCTCGTTGGGCTGTTCTCGGTGGTGTTTGTCCGGCTCATCAGTTGGGTCTCGCACAACCGGGCGAAGGGCGCACATGTTTTGTGGGCCTTGCCGCTTGCTTGCGGTGTCCTTGGGGTCGTTGGCTTTCGCTATCCACAGCTCTTTGGCAACGGCATTGGCCTTGCCCACGATGCATTCTTGGGGCTTGGGGCCCCAAGCCTGCTGCTGATCTTGTTGGTGCTCAAGCCACTCATGACGGCTTCGGTGCTTGAAGGTGGAGCAGCTGGTGGTCTCTTCACCCCAACGCTTGCGGCTGGAGCACTGCTCGGCGCACTGTTTGCTACCGGGTGGAGCCATGTCTGGGCCGGAGCGCCAACTGGAGCCTTTGCCCTCATTGCCGCCGCCGCCATGATTGGCGCCTCTATGCAGGCGCCACTCGCTGGCATGGTGCTTGTCGCTGAACTCACCCATACGGGATTTGGGCTTTCGGTGCCGCTCCTGCTTGCAACCGTCATTGCGACGTGGATGGTGCGCCACATCGATGGCTACTCGATCTACACCGCTCGACTGCAGCAAAAACATCACGACGCTTCCCTCGAGGGTTAGCGACCTACAAGTACTGGCCGACCGAGGCTTCGACCTTCGTGTCTTGAATCTGCTGGTCACGACGGTTGACGTTGTAGGTCTCCGCCAGCGTCATTGCTGCTTTCACCCGAAGCCCTGAGCCCTTCACTCGGGCCTTGGTTTCTTCCAACGTGAAACGGTTGAAGGCAATGTTGGCAAAGCAGCGCCCCGGACGACTGACTGCTGGGTCGAGGCGGTCCGGTCCGGCATTGGTCGTGATCAAGATCATGACGTTTGAGCCCTGGCCAACGAGACCGTCAGCCATATTCAAGATTCGCTCCAAGCGCCCTTCGCGCCCTTCTCGGGAACTGACGAGCGAGTCGGCGTCTTCACAGATGAGCAGCCGATGCTTGGTTGTACCTTGAGCTTTCAGTAACTGAGCGACGTACTTCGGGTCGGCAAAGGCGGCTTCTGGATCCAAGATGAGGTTGGCTTGACACCAGTCGCGCCATGAGCTGACGAGCGAACGCAGTGCCCACGACTTGCCGGTTCCAGGCTCACCGTGCCACAAAATGATCTTTCCAGAGCGGGGGGTTTCAGCCACTTGGAGCATCAACTGGCTCAAGGCCTCACGGGTGCCTTCGGTGTAGTTCTCGGCAATCTCGGCCCAATCAACGGGATCTTTGTGGTCGCGATAGAGGATTTCCCCTCCACCCCAGACCCCAACCGTGATGGCTTCATTGGCAGGTGGCGAGTACTCGAGGGCATCTTCGAAGGCTTTGGCAATGGTCTTGACCTCTTCATGCGAGGTAGCGGCGAATTCCATGTCGAGCGTCGACATGTGGCAGTCGATCTTTGCCACAAAGGTTTCACCACGGACCAGCACCACGAGGTTGTGTTCGGTGAAGAACGTACGCGTGACTTTCGCATCGGCTGGAAGAGCATCAAGCAGGACTTCCAAGGTGACGTCGAGGTCGGGAGCATGGGTGAGCCAAACACGGCCCGAATGTGGGAGCGAGGCATCGTGGTTGCTCGCCATGACTTCCAACTCAAGCGCACCTTCTAAGTAGGAGAAGGTACGAGAGCGGATGAGTGGCACTGAGTGTGCGGTCATGGCTTCTGGCTCAGGTGAAATGTTCAAGGCACTCCCTTTGTTCATCGGCTGTTGCTCGACGTCTTGCTCAAAATGGTGGATTGGTGACTCTAGGGGTGTGGTGTGCCATCGCGAGTCGCACTTGCCAGTTATCGACCATTCGGCGAAAGCGATACGGTGAACAGAGCAAGTTTCGAGAAGAAAAGAAGGCATCGTGGCACTGCCAATCCCGGACAAAATGAACAGGGATCGCTTCAAGAACAATGCTGAATACGCGGTGTATTCGGCCCTGCACGACCAGTTGGGTGACGACTGGGTACTCATCCCATCCATGGAGCTTCGCTTAGACGATCTCCCCGGCGAGCGTGAACTTGACCTTCTTGTCGTGCACCCGCACTACGGCCTCGTGATTATTGAAGTGAAGTCCTTCCCCTTTTACGTCGAAGGCGGCCAGTTCTTCTACTTCGATGGCAAGGCCTTGGACAACGACCCTCTTGACCAAGTGCGAGCCCAGCGCAGATATTTGGCAAAAGCCCTCGAGGGCCTGTTGACCCACGGCTACAACGACATCCGCTTTGCTATTGCCAGTCCTGAGACCATTGTCGTGACTGGTGCACTTGGTCCACAGTTGCACCAGCGACAACTCTTCGGTGCGGCGGACTTGGCCGATGTGCATAACGCGGTTTTGAACTTGTGTGAGGCCGATGCCTACGCCGAACCACTCGGCGAAGAACGCTTCCAGCAGGTGTTGGCCGTGTTGTGCCCTGATGCCCACCTCATCAATTCTCGAGCAGCCCTTCGACAACTCGTTCGCTCAAGAATGGAGCAGCGCCTCATTGCCGAAACCAAGGTTCTTGAAACCCTTGACCGCAACAAGCGAGTGCTGGTGAGCGGCAGTGCCGGTACGGGAAAGACCCGACTTGCCGTGGCTTGGGCCAAGAGCGCGGCACGGCGAGGTGAGCGTGTGCTGTTCACGATGTACAACGACCCGCTGGCCAAGGCCTTGGGCGAAGAACTCAGCGCCTTTTCGCAAATTACGGTCTCGCCGTTCTTGCGCCTGTTGGAACAGCACTGCGGGACCTCGGCTCCAGCTGACGGCACCAAACTTCAGCACTACTGGGACAACTTGCCAAGTGTTGCTCGAGGCGTTCTTTGTGATCGTCCCCTCACCTTCGACACGGTGATCGTCGACGAAGCGCAAGATTTCCCCAAAGAGTGGCTGGACCTCCTCGAGCAGCTGGTCGTCCCAGGGGGAAGACTCTTTGCCGTGGCCGATCCTCGCCAGAATCTCCGAGACCATGAATTTTCCCTCGCCTTCTTTGACGACCGTTGGGCCAAAGCAGAGCTGTTGAGCAATGGCCGCAACGGCCCGGCAATTGCTCAGTTGCTCAGAAGGCGCCTCCAGGGCGCAGCAAGCCCAAACAAAGAACCGTTCTCCTCGGCCATCACGTGGAGCGAAGCAACAACGGAAGATGACGTGGTCGCCGCCGTTCGAGCAGCACTCGGCAGCGAAAGTGATCTCACGACGTGGGTCCTCACCATTTCTGGCAGCTACCGAGATCGTCTCTCGAGTGAACTCGGCCTTGTGCGATTCGAGGAACGTGGCAACGAAGGTGCAGTGGTGTGCGAGACCGTTCGACGCTTGAAAGGTCTCGATGTGGATCGGCTGATCTTTGTGGCCGACCACCTCACCGCTTTGGACCTCGCCGAGCTTTACACCTCGGTCAGCCGAGCCAACGAGGAACTCGTCGTCATCTCGAGCCGTGAAGTTGGCGAGGTCTTGGGGCTCGTGGGCCCGCGATGAACACCGCCATCATCAATGCAACTGTCGTCACCGGGGACGAGGACAACACTGTGCTGTTCGGTGCCACCATCGTGATCAGTGGTAACTCCATTGACGCCATTGGTCCAACGGCTTCGGTGAACACCGACGGCTGCGACATTGTTGATGCGCGAGGTGGAATTGTTCACCCGGCCCTCATCAATGCCCATAGTCATCTCGCGATGACCTTGTTCAGAGGCGTTGCTGACGACCGAAATTTGGAAGCGTTTCTGGCACGGATCTTTCCGCTCGAAGCAGCCCTTCTTGATGAATCAGCCATTCGAACTGGGATCAGCCTGGCAATTGCAGAATCGTTTCTCGCCGGTTCGGTGCGTGCACTCGACATGTACTTCTGGCCAGAAGTAGCGGTGGAAACTGCCGCGTCACTTGGATTCTCCTTGAACACCGGGCCGACGTTTATTGGCTTTCCCTCGCCCGATACTGCCTCCATTGCTGTTGGTCTCGAGCGCTTTGAGGCCTCACCGTGGGAGTGGGTGGTGGCCCATGGGACCTACACGATGACCGAAGAAGAACTCGGTCTTGTGGCAGATCTTCGTCAGCGCCATGAGGCTCGCTTCACCATTCATGCAGCAGAAACCGAAGCAGAAGTTCAAGACGTGGTCGAAAAGACCGGTAAGCGTCCTATTGGCGTGCTCCATGACGCCGGGCTGCTCGGTCTAACCTCGGTGCTCGCCCATGGTGTGTGGTTGACCAATGACGAGGTGGCACTGCTCGGGGCAACGCGCACCGCTGTGGCGCACTGCCCACTTTCCAATATGAAACTCGCGTCTGGCTTTTGTCGAGTGACGGATTTGCTTGCCGCTGGGGCAACCGTCGCACTTGGCACTGATGGTCCGGCATCGTCCAATGATCTTGATCTCTACCAAGCCATGCGCATGGCGGCGCTGATGGCGAAGGTGAACAGTGGCGATGCCACCGCGCTGCCGGCGAGTGAGGTGCTTGCCATGGCAACCCGCCATGGAGCTGCCGCACTTGGTGTTGGCGACAGCACCGGTGTCCTCAAAGTCGGCTTTGACGCAGATCTCGTGGTACTCGACGCAAGTTCACCTGCACTCAACCCAGTTCATGATCCAGTGAGTGCGATTGTCTACGCGGCGTCTCGCGCAGATGTTGTTGAGGTGTGGTCGCGTGGGCGGCGAGTGGTTGAGAGGGGCCAACTTGCGACGATTGACCTTGCCGCAGTGATCGAGGCGGCCAAGGTCTTTGCTGCTCGCTGCTAGGACAAGAGTTCACACTCCGTTCTCATTTTTGCTGAGTGCCAATTGCCAACTGGGGCTATGGTTCGTTTAGTGGCCAACATGCTTCAACGCTCGTCTGGTCCTGCGGAAACGCAGACCGGCAACGTGGTGCTTCAGCGCGTCACCAAGCAGTTCGCTGACCATCTCGCCGTTGATGATCTGTCACTTGAAATCGTGGCCGGCGAGTTCTTAAGTCTCCTCGGCCCGTCTGGTTGCGGAAAGACCACCACGCTTCGCATGCTTGGTGGATTTGAGACGCCAACGTCAGGGACGATTTACTTTGGCGGCCAAGACGTCACGGATCTCCCGCCACACAAGCGAGACGTCAACACGGTGTTTCAGTCCTATGCACTCTTTCCCCATTTGAGCGTGGCCGACAATATTGCTTTTGGACTTCGCCGCAAAGGTCAGTCAAAGACCGAGGCCCGGGCCAAGGTCACCGACATGTTGGACCTCGTGGACCTCGCTGGCCTCGCAGATCGTCGACCTGCGGCGCTGTCAGGTGGACAACAACAGCGAGTTGCGCTCGCTCGGGCCCTCGTCAATCAGCCAACCTTGTTGTTGTTAGACGAACCAATGTCGGCCCTCGATGCGAAGTTGCGAAAGCACATGCAAATTGAGTTGAAGCGTATTCAGCAAGAAGTGGGCATCACCTTTTTATATGTGACCCACGACCAAGAAGAAGCCATGACGATGTCAGATCGCATTGTGGTGATGCAACAAGGACGCATTGAAGACCTCGGCACCCCGCGGTCAATCTATGAACACCCCGGCACCGCGTTTGTCGCCACATTTCTTGGGGCATCAAATTTGATGGCGGTCACTGCCTTGCAGCACTCCGGTGACCTCGCGACGATTTCGCTTGGTGGTGGCCAACACGTGAGCGTGGATGCAAGTGCGCTTCCACCTGGGGTATTGGCCGGTGACCTTTCCGTTGGAGTTCGGCCAGAGAAGATTTCGATTTCAGCTGAAGGTGCAGCGATTTCACCAGCAAGCAATGTGCTGACTGGCCAGGTTCGAGTCGCCACCTTCACTGGGGTTGGCAATCAGTATTTGGTCGCGACCGATGCTGGTGGCGAGTTCACGGTCTATGCCCAGAACCTTGGCGATGCAGCAGCACCACGAACGGGCGAGCGAGTGCAGCTCACCTGGCCCATTGCCCACACCTTTGTTGTCCGGTCCCCGAAATTAAGCGAAGAAAGTGAAGCGACCCTATGAGTGAGAACCAGAACAATCTTGATGCGTCGATACTTCGGGGCATGCTCGGCGAGCGCGTGTCACGTCGCCAAGTCTTCGGCGTTGGCGCCGCACTTGCTGGTGGACTGACCTTGGCGAGTGGAGGCGTCGCTGGTGCGGCACTGCCGAACGCCGGTGTTGGCTCATCATCGTGGTGGAAGAACCAATCAGCCCACGACAAGTTGCACTTTGCCAACTGGCCCTATTACATCGACACGCTGAATGGAAACCATCCAACGATCGATCGCTTGGAGTCGACGACCGGAATGAACGTGACCTACACCGAGGTCATTGAAGACAACCCGTCGTTCTATCAGCGCATCTTGCCCTCGCTCGCTGCGCACGACAACACCGGATATGACCTCATCGTGATGACGAACAACTCCTTTGAGTTGGCCTATCTCATCAAAGGTGGCTGGTTGATTCCTCTCGACCAGTCAAAAATGACCAACTTCAAAAAGTATGGATCGCCCTCAGTGAAGAATCCTGCGTGGGACAAGGGCAACAAGTACACGATGGCCTGGCAGTCCGGTTGGACGACGGTTGCGTATAACAAAAAAGCCGTCACCAATGTCAGTGGCGGACTCGACATCTTGTTCGACAAGAAGTACAAGGGCAAGATCGGCATGATGGCCGACCCGATTGAGCTGGGCAGCATTGGCCTTCTCGCGATTGGCGTCAACCCGGCCACGTCGAAGCCTTCTGACTGGGCGAAAGCGGCAGCAAAATTGCGCAAACAACGCGATGACGGAGTTGTCGCTGCCTACTACGGCAATGATTACGTTGGCCACTTGAAAAATGGTGACTTGGTCGCCTCCCAGAGCTACTCCGGCGACATCTTCCAAGCCAACTTGAGCGGGTCGAAGAACCTTGTCCTCATGACCCCGAAGCAGGGCATCATGTTCTGGACTGACAACATGTGCATCCCTCTCTATGCGGCAAATCCTCGCGATGCGATGATTGCCATGGACTACTTCTATGACCCAAAGGTCCAGTCAGTCCTTGAGTACTACATCGACTACGCCTGCCCAGTGCCAACGGCGAAGAATGAATTGCTGAAGCCAACTGGGTGGAACAAGGCCACCTTGGCGGCAATGCGGAGCGACGTGGGTCTTGCGCCGTCGGTCACGGCATCCTCGCCACAGGTCTTCCCAACGGCGGCAATGACCAAGGCATCAAAGACGTATTACCAATTCAAGAGCCAGAGCGAAATCGACACCTGGAACGGTTACTTCTTGCCCATTGTGCAAGGCGCGTGACCGAACGCAACTCATGGTTTCGCCGGCACCGCAAAACTGCGGTGCCCTACCTCCTCGCCCTTCCGGCGGTGGTGTGGCTCATTGCGCTCTTTTTGATTCCACTCGTCGTCATGTTGGTGAAGTCACTCGAGACCTGTAGTCCCATTACGGGCAGTTGCGAGATGGCCTGGAACTGGTCGATCTTTCATCTCGAATGGTCGATGTTTCACAAGCAGTTCTTCACGTCGCTTCGCTACGCCGGGATTGCAACGGTCATCGACCTCTTGCTGGCCTTTCCCATTGCCTATTTCATTGCCTTTTTCAGCGGCCGGAGGAAGAACTTCTTCCTCCTCATGCTGCTCGTGCCGTTCTTTATCTCCTTCGTCATTCGCACCATCATTTGGCAATTCTTGTTATCGAACAGCGGCATTGTCTTGACCGTGCTGCGCGATCTTCACCTCGTCGGTGCGGACTACCGCATCCTTGGAACCTCGACCGCAGTGATTGCCGGGATGGCCTATAACTACCTTCCCTTCACCGCGCTGCCGCTGTATGTGTCACTCGAACGCATTGACTCAAGCATCCTTGATGCTGGCGCAGACCTCTATGCCGGCAAAGTGATGCGTTTTGTCAAAGTCGTGTTGCCACTGTGCATCCCGGGAATCTTTGCGGCGTTCTTGCTGACCTTCATTCCCGCCCTTGGTGATTACGTCAATCAACAGGTTTTAGGTGGAATCTCGAACACGATGATTGGCACCATCATTCAGAATCTCTTTCTGGTGAATGCCAACTACCCAGGTGGTTCGGCTCTTTCCGCCATCCTCATGGGTGTCTCGCTGATTGGGATTTTGGCTTACGCCAAGATCGTTGGCACCAAGTCCATTGGGGAGTATCTCTAATGGCGCTCGATCTGAACGCACCCCCTCCACCGAGACGACAGCGCAAGGTTCGCTGGCTGCGCGTGTATTCGTGGTTACTGATTGGCTATCTCACCGTGCCGATTGCGGCCATGGTGATCTACAGCTTCAATCAAGTCGAAGGTGGCATTCCGCAGGTGAGTTTCACCTGGAATGGTTTCACGACGAAGTGGTATCAACAGTGGAGCGAGATTCCAGGCCTAACCGATTCGTTTTGGTTATCGATTCGCTTGGCCTTGGCCGCCACGGCTATCGCCACGGTCCTTGGCACCTTGTTGGCCTTGGCGCTTGTCCGGTACTCCCCTCGGCAGTTCAAAGGCAAGGGCCTCATTGATCAAACGCTCTTCATGAATATCGCCGCCCCGGAAATTGTGATGGGTGCGTCACTCCTTGGCCTATTTGCGTCGCTCCATTTTGCTCGTGGGTTCGTGACGTTGCTGCTCAGTCATGCGGTGTTTTCCATTGCCTATGTCACCGTCACCGTGCGGGCCAGACTGACGGGTTTTGATGGCCGTTTGGAAGAAGCAGCAGGCGACCTTGGGGCGAAGCCACTCACGACGTTTTGGCTGGTGACCTTGCCGCTCATCACCCCAGGCGTCATGGCGGGAGCACTCATGGCCTTTGCCTTGTCGCTTGATGACTTTGTTGCGTCGAACTTCGTCAGTGGCAGTCAGTTGCCGTTCCCCGTGTGGGTCTATGGCGCAACTCGCATTGGTATTCCGCCACAGGTCTTTGTCTTCGGCACGTTCATCTTCCTCTTTGGCCTGGGTTGTGCAGTGCTCAGTGTGGTGCTCGCTCGGCGTCAGCCAACGCATGGGCGCGTGTCAACGGGTTTGTAATTTCGACCAAGATGATGTGGTGACTTCTCACCCTCGTCCAACTGTGCTCACCGTCGATGCAAGCGATCGACCAGGACTTGTCGCACTGCTCGCTTCGGCCATTGCCGAGGCGAACGGCAATATTGTCGACCTTGGTCAACACACCGATGTTGACTCCGCTCGCTTTGCTGCACGGATCGAGATTGCCCCAGGAGCTGATCTTGACCGCCTCAAAGAACAGTTGAGCAGCGAGACCGCAGTGGCCTCGTTTGCCTGGGCACTGCACGACCCTGCTCACCGCCAACGCATTGTTGTTGCGTGTTCACGTCAACTGCACTGTGCCAGTGATTTGCTCGCTCGCATTGATCTTGGAGAACTCCAAGGCGAAGTTGTCGGTCTCGTGTCAGACCAACTCGATGGCGAAGCATTGGCCAATCGCTACGGACTGCCGTTTTCGTATGTGCCAGTCGGCGACGACCGTGAAGACCAAGAACAACGTTTCGCCGCAGCGGTTGAAGCAATGCGTCCTGATCTTGTGGTGCTTGCTCGCTATATGCGTATTTTGCCGGCGTGGCTGACGAACAAATACGAACACGCCATGATCAACGTGCATCACTCCTTCTTGCCAGCCTTTGTTGGGGCGAACCCGTATCGTCGTGCCTTTGAGCGTGGGGTCAAGATGGTTGGAGCGACCGCCCACTATGTGACCGCCGAACTCGATGCCGGCCCGATCATTGCCCAAGACGTGACTCGAGTCACCCATGGCGACACTGTTGAAGATGTAGTTCGTCGTGGAGCTGACATTGAACGAGCAGTGTTCATCCGAGCCATTCGGCTTCACACCGAACACCGCATTCAGGTCTTTGGCAACAAGACCTGCATCTTTGACTGAGGCTCAGCGCCTCGCGAAAGACAAATTGGCAAAGTGGCGCAAGATGCCGATCGCCTCGGCCAAGAGTTTTGCCTCTTCTGCCTCGGTCTCAGGTTTGCCACCGAGGAACAATTCGTGAATCTGGATTGCCTGGGTTGCGGTCACCGTTGGCTCGTAGGTGAAGCCTCGGGACCGAAAGGCCACGCCATGGCGATGGATGAATTCAACTGCGTCCAAGACAGCGAGTTGACGCATTTTCGCGTCTTCGTCATAGGTGAAGACCCACTGGTCAGCTCGAGATCCAAGAGCTGCTCCTGGTCCTTCGGTGTCAATGAGATCAGCTGCGGCCAAACTCCGACAATCAAAGGCACGGCAGGCTCGTGGGCGAACAGAATAGATCGAACATGCGCCACGCACCAACATGGGACAGGTTCTATCTGGGTTGGCAATCAGGATCTTTGCCCCGTTGGCAGCACGGTTGTCGGCGCGAAGATGGAATGAGGAAATTGCTGCCAGCGTCTCTGTTTCATCATGGGCAATGGAGATGCCTTCGAACGTGGTGCAGCACGTCGTGCAGGTGCCACAGGCAACAGCAACGTCTCGGGCAGCAATCGGGTCGAGTCGGTTGCTGATCCACGAGCCAAAGTCGCCAGCGTCATAAAGCGCCTCTTCATCCATGTCGGCACCTTAGCGGGACGGAGATTTCATTCTTTTGCAGGAACTGAGAAAGAACTCTCCAACTCATGACATCTACGCTAACAAGCAGCACTTTGCAGTGATCCAGCACGAAGGCGACCCATGACAAAAGAACAGCAGTTCGAAGAGTTGGCTCGCACTCATGCTGGCAATGTCCTTGCCTATCTCCGGCGTCGCCACCACGGCGATGGCAGCACGGGGCCAGATGATGTGCTGGCCGATGTGCTCATCGTTGCTTGGCGGCGCTTTGATGACATTCCGGTCGGCCTTGAAGGGCCATGGCTGTTTGGCGTGGCGAGAAAGTGCCTCGCCAATGACCAAAGAAAAACCGGGCGACGGCGGAATTTCACCCTGCAACTGCGAGCCCGCAGTGGCGATGCGAGCGCCGAAGACGAAGCCATTGCTGACCTTTCCTTGGCTGAAGCACTCGCTGCACTGAGGCCGGCCGAGCGAGAAGTGTTGTTCTTAACAGCGTGGGAAGGCCTCAGTCCAACAGAACTCGCCGTCGCGCTCAAGATCTCAGAAAATGCTGCGGCTGTTCGATTGAGTAAAGCCAAGGCGAAGTTGAAAGCCCAACTCGAATAGCGAGAAAGTTTCTCCAGTACCGCGACATGCACCCTAGGAGAACCAACAGCAAGGATTCGCAATGGACCAGCACAACAATGCACTTGACCGACTGAGCAAAGCCAACCCCGTGCCAGGCGACGTCGTAGCAAATCAATTTGCTCTTGAGCGCATGATTCGCAGTGCCTCTGCTCCACAACCGGGCATCTGGAGCAGGGCTCGCTATGCCGTGACTGCTTCAACTGCAGCCATTGGATCGGGTGCCGCAGTGCTTGCCCTCATTGTTGGCTTGAGTAGTGCTGCACCTGAGCTGCCCATACTCGCCCTTGGTGGCGCAAGTGGGGCGAAGATGTCGGCCTCTGCTGATGCGATTTCTGGTGGAGTTACGTCAACCATCCCAAGCAGGGTTGGCGGCATGGCGAGCGGCATGGTGCTCTATCACCCGAACTACAACTTTGAGGTAAGTCCTGACTTGGTCGTCAATGGCGACACGGCCGGATCCTTTGAGCTTTCGAATGCGAAGTCGCTTGAAAAGATCACTCGGGAGTTGGCCCAAACCTTCAACGTTTCCGGTGACCCAGTGAACGAAGGTGGCAACTTCTCGGTCACGGGAGGTGATGGCTCGAGTCTGTATGTCAGCCAGTACGGCGGTGTGGTGAATTGGTCCTACTCGGCTTCGCAATCAATTTCCCCACCAGAGGTTGCTTTAACCGAGCGCGTTGCCGCACTTCCTGCTCCTGCCAATGACGAGGCAAAAGCCAAGGCCAAGGACCTGTTTGATTCCATTGGCTATTTCGGTACCTTGGGAACTCTTGCGGCCAGTCGCTACGACCAGTTCGTTCAGGTGACAGCACCTCTTGTCGTAAACGGGATCGAAACCGACCAAACGTTGGCGGCCTCCTACGACCGAATGGGTCTGTCAAGTGCCTATGGCGTCTTGGCCGAACTCGGCAGTTGGGTCAACTACCCAACCATCTCGCCAACGGATGCTGTTGCCCAACTTGAAGCTTCATGGAACCCAGCACCGGACACCACAGAGACGACCGTTGTTCCCCGAGAACCTTCGGGCACGGTCGATGTTGCGGGTAGCA
The DNA here is from genome assembly GCA_947456095.1 of Acidimicrobiaceae bacterium. Classification (GTDB taxonomy): domain Bacteria; phylum Actinomycetota; class Acidimicrobiia; order Acidimicrobiales; family RAAP-2; genus CAIQEU01. Next base: position 24,612 of record CANGPX010000007.1, on the reverse strand, counting down.
GTGATGGTGGAACGAGCTCAGGTCCTTCAGCTGTTGCCACCCCGGCACCAGCAGTTGGCGTTGACCCTTCAAGCGGCGTCTCTGCAACGTCAGGCGATGCCACGACGACTCCGCCCGAGGTCGATCCCGCGCCGACCTACACCACGGTTCCACCGCAGACTGTGACCATCACCACTGCAACACTTCGCTATCAGACCTACACATTGGAAAATGGTCAGACCTGGTTGCTGCCGGTTTGGAAGCTCGACGGCTACGTTGGCTCCGATAAGGCTCAAGAGTTCTCACAAACCCAACTTGCGGTGAGTTCGAACTACGTGAAGCTTCCCCAAAACACCGGAGTCATGACCTACTAGTTGGGTTCTTCTGAGGCTCGGCCCGCTTTTGGTCCGAGCCTTGGAGCAATCATGAGGCCACCATCGACGCGGAGCACTTGGCCGTTGACGTAGGCGGCATCAGTTGAGAGCAAGAAGGCAACGACTTTGGCAATGTCTTCGCCGGTGCCAAGGCGTCGGAGCGGATTTTCTTCTGCGAGTTGTGCGAGTGACGCTTCGCTGATGGCGAGCGCTGCAGTGTCGGTCAGGATCATTCCCGGCGCCACCGCATTGCAACGAATGTTCTCTCGTCCATAGGTGGCAGCCACATGGCGCATCAGTTGCTCAAGGGCGGCCTTCGAGGCCCCATAGGCCACTCGAGCATTCTCACCAATAGCTGCCGAACCAGACGTGATGAACACGAGCGATCCTCTCCCGCTCCGGCGAAAGTGGGGAAGTACTGCTTGGGTGAGCCGAAGGCCACCGGTGGCATTGGTGTTGATCACTCGGTCCCACATGGCGAGATCAATGGCCTCGGCATTGGTGTCATGGCTAAAGCTCGTCCACGCCGCATTGTGATTGCACAAGGTGAGGGCGCCGAACTTCGCCACACAGGCCTGAACGGCTGCATCGACCGAGGTTGTTGACGACACGTCACAGGTAAGGCCAATGGCGTGTCCGCCCTCGGCACATATCTCCTCGGCCACGGCTTTCGCACTTGCCCCATCGCGGTCCGTCACCGCCACTTCTGCGCCGCAGCTGGCCAAGTACTTGGCCGTATCTTTCCCAATGCCACGGCCAGCGCCAGTGATGAAGCAGACCTCGCCGGAAAGATCGGTCATAACGTGGCGCCTTTCAGCTCGGCAATGCAGTCCTTGAGCCCTTCATCGAGGTCGACGTTGGTGGGGGCCGACAAGGTCAGCCCATCAGCGAAGGAAGAAAAGCGCTCAAGAAGCAGAGCCCCCAAAGCATCAATCCGCCCCGTTGGAATCAAGGTGTCGAGGACCTCGTTCGTGACAATGTTCGTGAGGTTGGTCCAGTTGTCGCTGCGCACTAGGTGTTGCAGTTCGCCAACTAAGTCTTCCCAGCCATAGAGCTCCAAGGTGCGGGCATAGGCAGGAGTGGAATAGAGAAAGGCGAAGAGCTTGCGCTGGCGCTCTCGTTCTTCATGGAGGAGTTCATCGTTGGCTTGAGTGATCACTTGCGTCCCGACGACGAGTTCGAAGTCCGCTCTTTTTCGACCATTCTCGCCGAGTCCTTGTTCAAGGTTGGGCAGGCAGTGGGTGAGCACTGCTTTTGGTGAGGAGTTGGTGGGGTGGGTGACAAACCCGTCGGCTACCCGTCCAGCCAACTGCGTCATGTTTTTATTGACGCCACCGAGGTAGATGGCTGGTGGAGCTATTTCAGGGCTTGGCCCTGGATTGAAATAGGGCTGCAGTCGGCGAAGTCGGTAGTGCGACCCGGTGACCTCGAGCGCTTCGCCGGTTTGGAACGAGTGAAAACATGCTCGAACAGCTTCGACGTAGTCCTCCATGCGACGAACAGGGTCGCTCCAGATGGAGCCGTAGCGATCTTCAATGTTCTGTTTGATCTGGGTGCCGAGGCCGAGTTCGAAGCGGCCCCCGGAGATGACGGCCAAGTCCCAACTCGACAGGGCGGTGATCATGGGGCTGCGCACAAAGGCCAGTGCCACCGCAGTGCGAACGGTCAAGGTGCTGGTTGCTTGAAGGGCAAGCAGCGAAACCATGAACGGGTCGTGGATCGTCTCTGCCACATGAAGACCGTCATAACCAAGTCCTTCAATGCGACGAGCATGTGCAGCAACCTCGCTCAGCGGCAGTTTTGGGTCCATGCCGGCGTAGACCTTCATGACGCAGATCCCTCGGCAATGATCTGCGCTTTGTTTTCAGCCAACGCACTTCGACTGAAGCGGTCGGCCATCCACTGCTTTGACCGCTGCTGCTCGTTCGTGAGGGCAGCGACTTCTCCGAGCTCAGTCGATTCGGCGTAGAGGCTGCGAATGGCGGCAACGTGTTCGGGTGAGAAGGTTGCAATGCTTGCGGCGAGTTCTGACGCTGTGGCGAGCAGCGCTTCTGGTGCAACCACAAGGTCACAAAGTCCCCACGAATAAGCCGTTGTGGCGTCGATAAATTGCCCAGTCAGCGACATGAGCCTTGCGCGACCCGGTCCAATGCGCTTGGGCAAGAACACCGTCACGCCACCGCCAGGGATGGCTCCCACCTTGATGTGCGTATCGGCAAAGCGTGCAGCGGTTGATGCCACGATGATGTCGGCAGCAAGGCAGAGTTCTAAGCCACCGGTGACCGCAGGCCCATTGACGGCAGCGATGATGGGCGTGTCATGTGGCGGCAACATCGAGACGAAACTGCTTGCCTCGCTCAGGCGAGCTTGACGCTCTTCGTCGGACTCATCGCTTAAGCCCCGAAGATCGAAACCGGCGCAAAAGGCAGTCCCGGCGCCGGTCAACACGATTGCTCGCACCGCTTCGTCAAGGTCGAGCACCGTGACGGCTTGAGCAATGGCGTGCCAGTAAGCGGGCGTGAGCGCATTGCGGCGATCTGGACGATTGAGGGTAAGCGTTGCCACGCCGTCCTCTCGGGCAATGAGCAGGTCGTCTCGAGCGGCGGGGTCCATCACCGAAACGTAGTGAACCTTGGCCCGTAGTGTCGACTTAGCTCGCGAGAACCCTCCACCGCGAAGGGCTAGCAATCACTCATCATGCGCAGTGCAGTACAGATTTCTGGGGAGCGAATCCCAAGTTCGCCAATTTTGGTCGTGAGTGCAGTCCGGTGTATTCGTTGCAGATTGTCGAAGTTTGCAACGCATGGTGTGTTCATGCCTTCATGAGCTCCGAGCAGAATCTCAGTTGGAATGGAGCGGACGGTCCGAGTAATTGGCGCCACCACTACGCCACTGAGCACCGCTAGGGCTTCAGTTCGCGTCACAATCAGTACGGGACGTCGAGCGCTCTCCACTTCAGCCCACCAAATCTCTCCTTGATGTTGCCGGCTCACCAGGGCTCCTCTTCAATCATGGCCCTTGTTGCCCCGTCGAGGCTTCGCAGGTCTGCACTTGTTTCAGGTTGGCGGAGGTAGGCATTGGCAAGTTGCTCGCCGGCTCTGCGACGTCGATGTTCATCAACGATGCGTTCGAGCCCCATGCGAACAAGGTCTGAACGGCTTGACGCCCCTCCATCGGCGATGAACTGATCGACTTCAATGAGTAGTGCATCATCGATGCGTGTAACGAGTTGTGCCATGCAATTAGCATAACAAAATGCAATGCACATTTGCGGTGAGCGAAGTTCAGCTTCCATTGGTCTCCATGTTGGTTGAGTGACGTGCCGCTTCCACAGGGCATAGGGCTGCGGCGTGGCGTTGCCGGGAACCTTCGGGAATCGAAATTCTTGCGACCACCAATCCCGACGTTTCCTTCACGTTTCGGTTTGCCCTGAATTCTTGACGCTTTCAGCCGAAAGATTTCTGGTGCGTCAGTTACGCTTTGGCGTGACCACTGAAGCCGAGCCAACTGAACTTGCCTGGCCTGCGTCAGCCATCAGAGAAGCCCTGCGATCGGGGTTGACGGAGACGAAGAAGAGTTTCCTCGGCGCGGTTGCCGTCATCATTTCGGTACTCGCGGGCAATGTGGCCTATCTTTCGGGATTCTCCAAGGCCAACCCTGCACTGCAGTTGTCGGGTCTTGGCCAAGTCACGGTTCCCGGCCGCTTGAACGGCCTGCCGACCATTGACCCGAACATTGCCTACACCTCTGATGCGCTTGGCCACTACGCCGCGTTGCAGATGCTGCACTTCCACTTGGCCTGGTGGAACCCGTTTGAAGGCTTTGGACAGCCCCTCATTGGCGAATTGCAGTCCGCAGCCCTGTTGCCGCTGACGCTGCTCCAAGCGTTGCCCAATGGCTTGTTCCTCATGCACCTTTCAATGGAACTCATTGCGGGACTCTCCACCTTCTTGCTGCTTCGTCGCCTTGGCCTCACGACGTTTGCCTCCGTTGCTGCCGGTGTGGGTTTTGGCCTCTGCGGCACCTTCTCGTGGCTCGGTAACGCCGTGGTGAACCCGGTGGCGTTCTTGCCACTTGCCATTTTGGGTGTCGAACTGGCCCGAGACGCGGCGATGAAGAAGCGTCGCTTTGGGTGGCTGACCTTGGCGCTCGCCTTTGCCTTGGCTGTTGCTGCCGGGTTCCCAGAAGTTGCCTTCTATGACACCTTGCTCGTTGCACTGTGGGCTGCGGTTCGCATGCTGGGTGATGCTCGGCCACACTGGCTGGCCATTTCCAAGAAACTCATTGTTGGCGCAGGTGTTGGCCTTGCTATTGGCCTTCCCATCATTGTGGCCTTCACGTCGCTCGTGGCAGTTGGATCAACTGGTGGTCACCACGGCGACAACTTCGCCAATTCGAATCTGCCTCCACAGTCTCGACCGCTGCTGCTGATGCCCTATGCCTATGGACTGGTGTGGAACCCAACGTCACCAACAGTGCCGGGACTCGCAGAAGCAAGTGCACAAATTGGCGGCTACCTCGGCGTCCCGATGTTTTTCCTCGCCGTTGTTTCGATGTTTGGCCAACGACTTCGTGGTCTTCGCCTGGTGCTTGGCGGATGGGCGTTTGCCGCGATATCTGCCTCTTGGGGTCTGTTCTTCTTCCACCAGCTGTTCAACCTCCTCCCCGGTGAGAAGGTCATGGTGCTGGCTCGCTACATCCCAGCAAGTTTTGAATTTGCCTGCCTCGTCCTTGCCGCAATGGCCATTGATGATCTCCGTCGACGTGCGGTGTCAAAGGTGGCAATCACCTCCGCTTCGGTCGTGGCGGTCTTGGCGCTCATCTGGTCCATCAATGGATCAAGTCCACTGCGGGCAAAGCTGTTTGCTGTTGGGGCGGTCAACTTGCTCACCAAAGTCGGCATTGTTTGGCCGGTTGTGGTGCTGTTTGCCATGTTCGGCGTGTGGTTCTTGACCCGGGGCAAATTACGCGTTGCCGGTGTCGCCATGGTGCTCATGGTCGATCTCATGGCGTCGTTCGCTATCCCGCAGTTGGCCGCCCCTCGACAAGCCACACTGGTCACTGGTTCGATTGAGTTCTTGAAGGCAAACCTTGGAGGCTTTCGCTACTACGGCCTTGGTGTTCCCCAAGCGAACTACGCGACCTACTACCAACTGCTGTCGATCAATGCCGACGATCTTCCCGTGCCAAAGGCCTTCATTGACTATGAGTTTGCTCACCTCGACCCAAATGGCCGAGGCAACATCTTCAACGGTGCCAATCGGACGGACCCGGAGGGGATCACCGCCGTTCAAGCCTTCACCGAGCGCTGGCATGAATACGCCAAGGTTGGAGTGAAGTATGTGGTGTCGAGTCGCCCTGCACTTGGCGATTCACCCTTTGTTGGCCTTGGTCTGCAACCGGTGTATCGAGATGCTCGAGTGGTGATCTCTGAACTACCTCACCCTCGGCCGATCCTGACGGGATCTGCAGGCTGCACGGTCACAGCCCATGGCCTTGACTCAGCAACGGTCAATTGCACCCAACCTGGGACCGTGACCCGCACGGTGCTGACGATGCCCGGCTGGACGGCAACCGTTGATGGTGACACCACCCCCATTGCGACCGTCGAAGAAGCCTTCCAACAGATTTCCGTGCCAGCTGGTAGGCACGAGATCTCCTATTCGTTTCTTCCCAATCATGTGGCCCTGTCGCTGCTGGTCTCGGTTGGTGGGCTTTCGGTATTTGGTTGGGGTGCCATTTCGACCCTTCGTGCGGCTCGCCGTCGCACTCGGCCGCCTCGAGAAGTGATCCTGCTCGACGAGGTCGACGAGCTCAGTGCATCGACTGAGGCCTCCGGCGACTCCTCATTGGCGTAATCGCCTCTTCGCGGGGATGATGAAGTGTGCTCACTGCTTCGTCCATGTCGCTAGGCCTGACCATCTCTTTGTGGGCCGTCGTTGCCGTTGCCGCAATTGTGTTGCTTTCTGCGGTGCTCCAAGCAGCACTCGGGTTTGGGTTTGCCCTCATTGCCGTGCCATTGCTCATGTTGGTTCTTCCACCGAAGACCGCAGTCATTTGCGTGTTCTTATTGGCCTCAGTTGCCAGTGTGTTGACGCTTCGAGCTGCTCGTGCTGAGGTCAAGGTGGCCGAAGCAAGGCGCCTCAGCATTGGTGCAGTCGCGGCAATGCCACTTGGCGTGGTCCTCTTGCTTTCGGCGCCGTCGCTGGTTCTTCGGCTCATGTTGGGGCTCGTCACCATTGCCGCCGCACTGTGGATGCTCTTTGGCCATGAAGCGCCGCTCGAAGGCCATCAGCCGAGCGCAGCACTTGGTTATGTAACTGGTGCGATCTCGGGCGTGCTCAATACGTCCCTGTCGACCAATGGTCCACCACTCGTTGTCTACCTTCGACACCGAGGACTTGGCCCGGAGGCGTTTCGGTCAACAATCTCGGTCGTGTTCACCGTGTCGAATCTGGTGGGCCTCATCATGTTGGGCGTTGGTGGCGCCATTCACCGTGATGCAGTGGTGTTAGCCCTTGTGTCTGGCCCGTTCAATATTGTTGGCTGGGCACTCGGCAACGCCTTAGCAAAGCGACTCGCACCGCATCACTTTGACCGAGTGGTGGATGTGGCGCTGTTGTTGAGTGGTGTGGTGGTGCTCCTTCGGGCCTTTGTGTGACCCTAGGGAAGAAGGAGCCCCGGGTCTCGTTGAAGCTCTGCTCGAAATGCCGCTTCCATAAACCCGGTGAAGCCGTTACCGTCGCTGTTTTGGAAGATGGCAATCGGGGCACCTTCTAACGGTGTGCCTCCACCAATGGCCTCAACATGCCACGCGTGACGACTCCGCTGCTCGAGGGCGACGGCACGTTGGTGCGCAGCACGGATGGAGTTGGCGACAATGAACACGCCGTGGTTGGCGAGCAACGCCACGTCGGAACCTTCCATGGCGTCAATGGCACGGTCCGCATTGGAGCGGTCGTTCACGGCACCGGCGTATTCATTGACAAGGCACAGGTTCCCGCCGCCAAGGGCAGAGCTTTGGTCATAGATCGGAGGGATGCGATGCGCATCGGCCCACATCGTGCCAAAGCGTGGGTGGTGGTGGACTGCCACTTGCACCTCGGGCCGTCTTGCGTGCAGGGCTAAGTGGAGGGGAATGCCAGGTGGAACTGGCCAGCGGCCCTCAATGACGTTTCCTTGCAGGTCAATGCGTAAGAGCTCTCGTGGGTGGAGTTCTTCCCAGGTCAAGTACCACGGGTTGCACAGCAAAGTACCGTCGCCCATGTTGTAAGTGAGATGACCTGCGATGTGGTCATCAAATCCTTCACGCCACAGCGACCGAGCGAGCAACACGAGTTCTTGTTGTGCGGTGAGTTCGGGGAGAAGCTCTTGCGGACTGGGGATGAACATGGTGGCCTCTGGTCAGCTCGGGTAAACGGTCTCGGGAAGTGGGTGGCGAAACAGTGTTGCCGCATTGGTTGAACAGATCTTTCGCAGCTCAGTTGATGGAAGGTGTCCCCAGACCTCTCGAAGAGTTGACTGGGTGTGCGGCCAGGTGCCATCTCCGTGGGGGTAATCAGTCTCCACCATGATGTGGTCAATCCCAATGCGATGACGGGTGTCAATGGTCGATGGGTCATCGAGTGTGCAGAAGTAGAAGTTGCGCTGGAGGACTTCTGCTGGGCGCAAGTCCCAGTCGAGGCTGTAGCCGGAGCGATCAACAATGTTGTCGAGTCGGTCGAGCAACATCGCCACCCAACCAATGCCGCCTTCAGCCATCTGCACCTTGAGCGTTGGGTACTTCGCCGCCCATCCAGACCACAGCCATTCAGTACATGCGGTGAGGGAGAGTTGGCCAAACAAGGTGGCGCCAAGCGCCAACATGGGCGAGCCTTCTGGGAGGTCGGCCATGCCGGTTGAACCAACATGAAGACAGGCCACGGTGTCTGTTTCTACGAGGGCTTGAATGATGGGCTCCCAGTAGGGGAGAAAGATCGATGGCAGACCAATGCGATGCGGGCGCTCCGGCAGAGCAACGGCTCGAAAACCCCGCTCGGCATTGCGGCGGATCTCGTCAGCTGCTGCCATTGGGTCATGGAGCATGGTGATGCCAAGAGGAATGATGCGGTCTTTGTAGGGGGAGTACCACTCGTCGAACAGCCAGTCATTCCACGCTCTCGTGACGGCAGTGCCAAGATCTCCGTCAGTTGCCCCGGAGAAGATGCGCCCACAAAATCCTGAAATCTGAGACGGGAAGTTGAGCGAGGCCCACACACCGTTCACGTCCATGTCGCGGATGCGAGCATCGATGTCATAACAACCGGGACGCATTTGATCAAAGCGAAAGGGTTCGAGTTTCACCGTTTCTGGTCGGCGACCAGCTACGGCATTCATGCCCACTTGGGTGTAGGTCGCTCCGTCAAACTCCCAGACCTGATGGCCCTGTTCAGTCTCAATGACCTTTGGGGCGAGATGCTGGAAGCGAGCCGCCAAGCGTCCTTCGAACATCGTTGGAGGTTCAACGAGGTGGTCATCAACTGAGATGACGGTGGCGAAGAGCTCCTCTTTCGTTGGCTCGTCAAGGAACAGCTCATGGTTCAATTGCTCTGTCATTACCCCTCCCAAGTCCTTTGCTATCACTTCAGTGTTCTTCGTGTCGAAGTCACAGTGGCACGAACACGTCGCGCACTGGAAGAATCGAAACTATGACCACCAAAAGTCCTCGCCCAACTGTTCTCGTCACAGGTGCTTCTCGAGGCATTGGTAAAGCCACAGCCATTGCCTTTGCTGAAGCTGGCTACGACGTTGCCATCACGGCTCGAACCCTTCGTGCCGGCGAAGGTCGAGATGATTCAGACTCTGGTGGCGGCCAAGTGCTGCCCGGTTCCTTGGAAGAAACTGGTGCTCTCATTCAAGCTGCTGGGGCAAGAGCACTGCTCGTGGCTGCGGACTTGTTTGACCATGAGAGCTTGAAGCGAGCAGTCGAGACGGCATTGGTCGAGTTCGGCTCCTTGGATGTCATTGTCAACAATGCGGTCGACACCGGACCTGGTTCAATGGTCCTCATTGGCGATCTCACTGTTGAGCAGTTGCAAGCAAAGTTGACTGGCAACGTCACGAGCCAGTTCGTCGTGATCAAAGCAGCACTGCCTTCCATGCTTCAGCGTGGACATGGCACCATCATCAATGTGACGAGTCACGCGGGCGTCATTGATCCGCCAGCGCCAGCGGGCAGAGGAGGTTGGGGACTTGCCTACGCAGCATCGAAGTCAGCGTTCCACCGCTTTGCCGCGTTCTTGGCGTTAGAACTTGGCGACCAAGGCGTTGTTGCTTACAACTTGTCCCCCGGTTTTGTTGACACTGAGCGACAGCTCATCAACGCAAAAAAAATGGGTCTTGGTGGCTATCAAGGCGCCCCGCCATCTGTTCCTGCAGCAGTTGCCGTGTGGCTGGCAACGCACCCAGAAGGTGTCCAAAATGGCTCAACGGTGATGGCGCAAAAAACAGCACTTCAGCAGCAACTTCACCAAGATTGGCGTCCACCAAGGCAGTGAAGACCTGTCTTGATCTGTCGACGCGAGAAGTTCATTTCTGCTGCCTTGCGGTGGGGGGTCTGAGGGTCTAGGGTTTCGCTTCCTTGGATACGGCGTTAGGACCTCGATCCCCGAACCAACGCACCACGTGTCCCTCCACTGTTGATCATGGTTGAGAGGAGTTCCCGTGCAGCCCTTCGAGTCTTTTGAGTCTGGAGTGCGTTACTACTGCCGTCGTTGGCCAGCGGTGTTTGCCACCGCGAGTGGTTCAACGATTACCGATGAGCATGGGGTCGAGTATCTCGACTTTTTTGCTGGCGCTGGGGCCCTTTCGTATGGACATAACAACCCGGTGTTGGTGGAAGTGGCGATTGATCACCTGCGCCACGGCAAGTTGCTCCACAGTCTCGACACCTTTACCGAGGACAAGCGACGCTTTCTCTCGGCGATCCACGACCTGATCTTGGAGCCACGCCAACTCGACATGGTCGTCCAGACCGTTGGACCAACTGGAGCAACGGCGGTTGAAGCAGCCCTCACCTTGGCGCAACGAGTCACGGGCAAGCGCGCCGTTGTTGGCTTTGCTGGTGGTTACCACGGCATGTCATATCGAGCAGCGTCAGTATCGGCGTCAATGGCGGGGCGTGAAACGGTTGCCCACCTTGGAGCCTTTGTTGCCCTTCCCTTTGTCGAGCACATGGCTGAAGGCGACCTTGACCTGCTCGACCAAGCACTCAGCTCCACGATTGATGGTGAACAGGTGGGTGCGATCATCATTGAACCAACCCAAGGAGAAGGTGGCGCTCGCCCCTTTGACCCTGCGTACTTGGGAGCACTCCGCAAGATCGCCACAGCCCACGACGTTGTCGTCATTGCCGATGAAGTCCAAGCAGGTGTTGGCCGCACGGGACCGTTCTTCTCCTTTGAAGGCTCAGGTCTCGATCCCGACATCATTTGTGTCTCGAAGTCCATTAGTGGCCTTGGACTTCCCATGGCGCTCAACTTGGTGCGCAGGTCACTTGACACCTGGGCGCCCGGTGAATTCACCGGCACGTTCCGTGGCAACAACTTGGCGTTCGCAACGTCGGCCACCATGCTTGATACCTACTGGACAACAGCTGACCAAGAAAAAGCAACCGAAGAGCGCGGCGTTTTGGTGCGCAACCACCTTTGCGCCATCTCTGAAGAATTTTCCGGCGGGAAGTGGCAGGTTCGAGGAAGTGGCATGTTGTCCGGCCTGCAGGTCACCTCAGGTGACGTGGCTGATGCGATCTGTGATGCAGCGTTCGCTGACAAGCTGATTGTCGAGACCTGTGGTGCTGGTGGGGCAACCATCAAGGTCTTGGCGCCAATTGTTACCTCGATGGAGCAGTTGGCCGATGGCCTGACTCGCCTTCGCAGTGCCGTGGCCTCAACCGTTTCATGAGTGACGCCCAAACGGTGCCGTCAGCGTTTTTCAACCCAACGGCAACAGGTCGAAGCGAACTGAAATCCAGTGTTGACGCGGTGATTGCCTCGCTCGCTGGAATTGGCGAGGGACCTCGCACCCCACTGCTTCCTGCTGAGTTGCGCAGTTTGGTCACCGCCATTGAGGTCTGCCCTGACGACGGGGTTGCATTTCATGAGGTGGCCAAGACCTTCGGCGAGGTTGTGTGGGCCAATGGGGTGATCCCAACGGATTCAGCATGTTGTGCTCACCTGCACCCACCAACGCTTCTGGCTTCAGTTGCCACAGATGTTGCGGTGTCGGCCACCAACCAGTCAATGGACTCGTGGGACCAATCACCAGTTGCGACCGAAGTCGAACTCCACCTGTGTGACTTTTTGGCAAAACAGCTCGGGTTCAGCGGCACCGGTTCGGGAGTGATGACCTCTGGGGGAACCGCAAGCAATGTGCTTGGTCTGACCTTGGCCCGAGCAAAGGCTGCCCACGCGATTGGCGTTGATGTGGGTGCCCATGGCCTTCCTCTTGAAGCGAAGACCTGGCGCATCTTGTCCTCAGATCAGGCCCACTTTTCTGTTCAGCGAGCCGCCGCGCAGCTTGGACTTGGTCGCCGTGCGGTCGAAAGTGTTCCAACCCTTCGTGACGGCACCATGGATCTTGATGCACTCGACGCGTGCTTGGATCGCCTTCACAAAGAGGGTCTCGTGCCGATTGCCCTCATCGGTACGGCGGGGACGACGGACCTTGGCGCCATTGATCCGCTCCGCGGCATTGCAATGCGAGCAAAGGCTGTTGGTGCATGGTTCCACATCGATGCAGCAGTGGCTGGTTCCTTCATCATGTCCGACACCTTGGCCGGAGCGCTTGATGGAATTTCACTGGCCGATTCGGTCACGATTGACTTCCACAAACTGTGGTGGCAGCCGATGAATGCAAGTGCACTCATGGTTGGCGATGTTGCATGCTTTGACCTGCTTCGGGTCGCGTCAAAGTATTTAGATCGTGGCGACGAGATGGATGGCATGGTCAATCTCGTTGGTCGATCGCTCGACACTTCTCGGCGCTTTGATGCGGCCAAAGTAGTGGCATCGCTGCGCAGTCTTGGTCGCAAGCAATTCGCCCAGTACTTGGACCAGGTGCTGCACTTGGCTACCTTCGCCGCCAAGGAGTTGTCACACCGTCCAGGTTGGAAAGTGATTACTCAGCCAAGTGCCGCCATGGTGGTGTTCACTGAGGCAACGGCTACCGCAGATGAACTTCGACGAGTCCAACAGCAGTTGTTGGCCAGGGGCGAAATGGTGCTCGGGCGAACCGAAATCAAAGGTGAGCCGTGTCTCAAGTTCACCTTCATGAACCCACTCGTTGACGAAGCCTCAGTGATTCGCCTCGTTGACCTCGTGGTCGATGAACTGCACGCGGTGCGAACAGCGTCGTAAAAACGCTGCTCGCACCAAGTGGTTGAGAAAACTCAGCCTCCGTTGCCGGCTGCCACATAGGTGCGGCAAGGCTGGCCACGGTTCGCACCACAGGCGGGCTGGCTGTCGGTTGGGGTCACCCCACCAACGACTGGGAACACAAACGTCGATGATCCGAGGTTGATCGTCGTCGTGGCACCGTTGTTGTAGGTGTTGGAGAACGCCCACGATGGACGATCCCCACCAGGAGCCGACAACGTGATGCGGATCTTCGAGCCAGCTCTGAAGGTGTAGCCAATGCCATCAAGCGGGACTCGAACTGAGGCCGGGTACGTAACGGCGTTTTGGTGACTCACGTAACTGTAGAACGGAAGATACGGCGTTGAAGAACCAGCCACCAAGGTCTTGGCGTAACTCGCCCGCAGCCAGCCACTAGTCACGTACAACTCGCTACCGTTCCGGCGCACCTCAGAAATCGTGGCCTGGAAGTCAGCATCAGGTGCAGTCGAGGAGAAGGTGAGATTCAGGCTCGCCTTACCCACAATGGTCGTGTTGGTGGCCAGTGCGGCAGTCGTAAAGCCCGCACCATCTGAACCAGTTACTGGTGTCCAGTTGTAGTTCGGCTGTGCGGCCCAGGCGTCAAAGTGTGCACCAGCAGACGTTGTTGGACGAGCAGTTGGGTTCGGCACATACGACGTGGTTGCCGCACTTGGTTGCGACGGCACCAAGGTGCCATCAGGTCCGAGATACAGCGTCGTCTTCGTTGCGTTCGTTGGGGGGAACGCAGTGAACTTGGCTGAATACGGGGCCAGTGGCTTGCCCGGTCCAGCTGAGCTGTTGCCGTTGTCGAAGTTGACCGTCACTCGTCCTTCACCAGCGCGAAAGTCAGCAAGCGCCTTGGCTGGAGTCTTTGACGTGGTGTAGGGGACTGGTGAAATCGGCGCACCGCCACCAATTTGACCAACGAAGCCACTCACCATGAGCGAACCAACAAGGCCCGGAGTAGTAGGCACTTTCTTTGCCACGAAGATGGCATTGAAGGCTTCCCAACGGTTGACGACGTCTGCTGCAAGTGAGTCAACGTGGGTACCGTTCTGCACGGTTGCGTAGACGTCCTTGTCCTTCCCAAGTGCTGAGATCAGGTCAGTCCACTGTGGTCCGGTCTGCTCATCTTGGAGGGCGCCAACGAGGAAGACGGGAACCTTGATCTTTGATGCCCAAGCCAGCGGCGAGCGCAGGTTGTACAGCGCAGGGACTCGGTCAGGTGAGTTGGCCAAGATCCCTTGGACATCTTGGGCTTGGTTGTGGAAGAGCTGGTTGGCGGCACACACGGTGTCGCCGGCTTGGATCTCGGCCCAAGCCCAGCGCTGTCCAGTTGTCGCTGAAGAAGGCTTTGCATCACGCACTCGGTCAGCAATCCACCCAGCAGCAAAGCCAGTGTTGGTGACACCACCTGGAGAACCGGTCGAGTAGAGGTCTTCAGTTGGGCTCAGTGGCGCAATGGCGGCAAGGCCCGGTGGGTTGAGGCCAGCCGGTCCAAATTGGCTGATGCCGGAGTAGGAAATTCCCACCATGCCAACCTTGTGGTTGGCCACAAAGGACTGAGCAGCCACTTCTTGGATGGCGTCATATCCATCAGTTGGCTCCGATGGCCCAAACAGGTCAAAGGCGCCACCTGAGCAACCCGATCCACGCATCTGCACTGAGACAACGGCGTAGCCAATTGCTGGCCCAATGAGTGCGCCAACGGCAGTTGACGTGTCGGGCAGCAGGGCGCGGTCGCCGGTGTATTTGCCGAGGTAACTGTCAAGGAGTGACCCTGGAGCAGCTGTGCCGTAACCCGAGTATTCAATGAGGGTTGGGAAGGGTCCTTGAGAGAGTGAAGTCTTGCCAGAAGGCAACCGAAGCGTGGCGGCAATCGTGATGCCATCTCGCATGGGCAGGTAGTTGATACCGGGCTTGATCTTTACCTTGGAGTAAAACGACGCCGGAGGTGGCGTGGTTTGGTTGAGCACGGTGAAGCTTGCTGGCGTCAAGGTCTCTGATCCGCTGTGGATCGTGACCTTGTAGCCCTTGCCGGCTGCGACATCGTGGAACACGAGTGCGCCAGAGGAGTCGGTGGTGGCCGTGATGGGCGTGAACTTGCCACTCGTGTTGGTGAGGGTCACGTCGCTTCCCGCTGGGGCAGTGACGTAGACCGCTTGGATGGATCCACGCACTTGGGCGTTGATGGAAGCCCCGGCTAAGGAAAGTTGAGGAACCGCAATCACCGCAGTGGCGGTAATTCCGGCAAGCGCCGTAGCAATGGAGCGTCGTCGACGAGGTGAGTTCAACATGGTGCCTTCCAATCAAGAATGGTGACTGAATTCCACCCTACGTTGTCAACGGAGATTTCGCCATTCCCCCTAGTTCTGGTGGAACTCTCCTGGAAGAGAACCAAGACCAATGTTGGACTCCGGCCAATTGGCCAGTTCGAGTGTTCTCGGATCAACGCCGATCGGGGCCGAATACCACAGGAGGTGTTGTCGGCCAACGAACTTCCAGTGGCCGTGTTCTAAGAAGTAGCGGTCTCGATACAAGATGCGCTGGCGGAGCCAGTCTTCGCCTTGTTCGATCTCGGCGCTGCAGTAGACCGACCCTGTGGCGCTTTGCCCATCGTCGGCCAACTCAATCACGTGGTTGGACACGGAAAGAATCGTGGTGCCAAGGATGCGAAGTGCGTCTTCAAAGGAGCCACGAAGCGCCTCATGGCCGCTGAGGCCTGGACCAACCTTGACGTCTTTGACAAACAGCGCAACCAAACTGTCGAGGTCACGCGAGTCCAGACACAGTGCATAGCGATATGCCAGTTGCCGGATGTGCTCGTAGGCGAGCAACTGTTGGAGTACGGGCATTTCATCCATGGCACCAATGTAGGCCGCCGGAGGTCGAAAGACCTGCAGTTCAGGCCATTCTGAGAATTCGAGAAGGAAGAAGAATTGCCTCTTCACTTCTCATGTGGGTGGGCGTAGGTTCCAACTACGGACCAATCAGGGTGGTTGGTTTCGTAAAGGAGGTGCGATGAAGGTTCGTCACCTACTCGATGCGAAGGGCGACGCGGTCTACACCGTCTCGTCACAAGCGTCGCTGGCGCAGGCGGTGCACTTGCTCAAACACTTTGATGTGGGGGCGCTCGTCGTGCTCAGTCCCGAGCAGGAGCTCGTTGGAGTCCTCTCAGAACGGGACGTGGCGCGAAGACTTTGCGACGACGGTCACGGGGCACTAGAAAAACAGGTCTCGGGCGTGATGACTCGAGAAGTTGTGACCTGCCACCCGGAAACCTCAGTGACAGACCTCATGGCCCTCATGACCTCCGAGCGCATCCGCCATGTTCCCGTGATTGACCAAGGCGCCCTCGTTGGCCTGGTCTCCATTGGTGACGTGGTCAAGTCCCGAATTGATGAACTCGAGCACTTACAACGTGATCTTCTTGATTACGTCGGAGCTCGATAGTCCTGAAACAGGGTATTGAACCCTCTGCGGTATTGTCCACTTGACGAGTTGCGGAGGGTTCGATGCCAGGAATGGGTGGTGGAGGACTGTCGACCGGCAACCCGGTCATCATTGACGCCTTTCACCGACTGGTGTTCCACCAGTTCCTCGTTGTTCTCGCCCTGTGTTTGGCCGGTTCGCTCGCTTGGTTGTTGCTGAGCTCGAGCGGAAGTCCCCTTCGTATCCCGACTCTTGAAGCACGCCCAAGGATGTTCCTCCGAAACTTCTTTGGTCTTCTGTGGATTGTTGATGGGCTGCTGCAGTACCAGCCCCAGATGCCACTTGGCTTTGCCGGTGGAGTACTGCGAGCCGGAGCTGAATCCTCACCTCTTTGGGTGCGAAACCTCGTTGATAGCGCAGCGTCGATCTGGGACCGCCAACCAATTGTCTTGGCCGTCGCGGTCATTTGGATCCAAATTGGCCTCGGTGTGTGGTTGCTTGTTGCCCGAAAAGGAGTGGCGAGCCAACTCGCCGGCGTGGCATCGGTGATTTGGGCGCTCGTTATTTGGTTGGTTTCCGGCTTCGGCGGCATCTTGGCTGCGGGGGCATCGCTCGTGATTGGCCAGCCCGGAGCGTCGATCCTCTACGCCGGAGCAGGGGTGTTGCTTGCCGTGCCACTTTCGTGGTGGCAACGCGATTCCTGCCTTGTTGTTGCCCGGCGAGTGCTCGGAGTATTTCTCGTCGCAATGTCCGCGCTCCAAGCGTTTCCCGGTCGGGGAATGTGGACGGGGACAGATGGGCAAGGTGAAGCCACGAACCCCATTGCGCTCATGGCGGCAGAGATGGCTTCGGTGAAGCAGCCAGCAGCCACGGCTTGGGCGGTTCGCAGCTTTGGTGACCTGACGACCCACGCACCTCTTCTCGTCAATGGTTTTTTTGTCTTCGCCTTCGGGCTCACTGGGGTTCTTCTCTTTTCCTCTTCTCCAAAGCGACTCCGCACCGCTCGCTCCCTTGGTGGAGCCGCAACCGTTATTGCTTGGGTCTTTGTCGAGAACCTTGGGCTCTTTGGGGGGTTGTCAACCGATCCAAACACCATGGTTCCGCTCTTTGGGTTGTTGCTTGCACTCACCATGGGAGCAAAAGGATCCCCGGTTGAAGAGCAAGTGGCTTCTGAAGATGCAAGCGACCGGGGAGCAAATGGTGAACCGCTCGTGGCAAATCGGGGACTGCCGCGACTCGCACTGCTCGTGTCGTCAGTCGTCGCTGTTGCCATCATTGCCCTCGGCGTTGTTCCGATGACCGCCGCATGGGCGAATGGATCGACTGACCCGCTTTTGGCCGAGACGCTCAATGAGCCTCCCCAGCCAGTCAACTTCGCCTCACTTCCCTTTCATCTTCACGATGATCAAGGTCGACCCTTCACCCAAGCGTCGTTTCGTGGCCACGTCATGGTGCTGACCTTTCTTGATCCGGTCTGCATCAACGAGTGTCTTGAAATTGCCAGTGAATTCGCGGTCACCAATGAACTGCTTGGGGCGTCATCAACACAGGTCGATTTCGTGGCTGTGGCAGCGAATCGGACCTACAACTCAGCAACTGTTCTGCGGGCGTTCAATCGCCAGCAGCACTTGGAATCTCAAGCCAATTGGCACTTCCTCACTGGCAAACTCAGCGAACTCGAACGGATGTGGGCCTACTATGCCGCCTCAACGACGAACGCCCCAGGTGGGTCAATGGCGATCCACAGTGACCTGACCTATGTCATCAACCCTGAGGGGCGAGTTCGCGTCATTGTGAACGCAACTCCAGGTGAGACGGGAATCCTTCATGACAGTTTCTCGGAACTGTTGGCACGACTCATTCGGCCGCATCTGCCATGAAAAAACTCTTGAGCATGGTCGCATTGCTGAGTGGCGTGGCGGTGGCAACTGCCATGTCGGCCGGCACCGCGACAGGTGTTTCGGCGACGTCGCTGACACCGCTCGGCGCAGCCGCTTTACCCGTTGCGCTGACGGCAGCAACAACTTCGGATCGCCTCGTCACGGTGGTCAGTGACTTTGGCGATCTGTCTCGGCCACGCTTGCGCTTTGCCGATGTGTTGAGTGGCGAAGGCAAACAATATTTGGTGGCGACGCCACCTGGCATGGCAACCAACGGCGGCATTGTTGTCGCCACCCTTGGTTCGACCCGCACGGCTGCACTCCTGCCCTCACAACTGCTCCGCTTCACCCCGTTTGCCCGGTCGACGGCACATGCCGAGTGGTTGCCAGGGGTGACGGAGTCCTTGGTTGCTCGCCACCCAGATGCGGTGGCTGAAGCTGGCCGAGGCATTGACCTGGTTGATGAACGTGGTGTGCTTCGCACCTCAACGGATCTTGAACACTGGAAGAAGGTGGCGACGCCACTTCCGCAGTGGGCAAAACAAGCAAGGTGCAAACTGAGAGCGGTGGCCTCTGGGCGAGGCACTGCCAAGCCGGTTCTCGGTCTTTCCTGCAAGGCTCCAACCAGATCGTTGGTTGCGGTAGGTGAAACATCGCTCGCCACCGGGGCGAACACCCCGCGCCAGCTCTTGCGCCTTCAAGCAACTGACCATGGCTATGTGGCGGTCACCTCGATGCCAGCACTTGGTCGGGTCACCATTGACCAATTCAATGAGGCGTTGACCGTCACCTCGTCGGTTTCCGTAGCCATTGGCAATATTCGTGCCACTGCGGTTCATCATGAGGGAAGTGTCGTTCTTCTTGGGACTCGTGGCGACCGAGAGGTTGTCGCAACCATTGAGGGCAACTCGGTTCGCGTGGTGAAAGCGCCGAAGAGAGCTCGAGCAGTGGTGCTCAGCCTTTCGGGGCAAACGCAAGTGTTGAGTGTGATTGATCACGTGCGAACCGAACAAGCATCCCTTGTCACTGTGCGCTCTTGGAATGGACAGCGGTGGAGCGTGACTGGCCGATTTGGCGTCCCTGTGCCCTACGGCTCATCAATGTAGGCAGGGCCGACTTTCTCTCCTAGCGGTCCTAGGGTTGAGAGGTGACACCGGTGAGCAAACAAGAAGACAAGACCAACAGTTCTCAACCTCGTCGTTCGCTGGCTCGAAAATCGATGATGGTGGCCCTCTCACTCTTGCTGCTGATCGTGATTGCTGCGTTGGTGGTCGGAACCTCCTCGTCAAAGAAAAAGATCTTCCTTCCCGCAGTGACCTTCACGAAAGCAACTGGTGGCTCTGTCGACAGTGCGTGGGGAACGCCGAAGAAGCCTGGGAAGGCAACGGTCATTATCTTTTTTGCCTCATGGTGCGAGCCTTGCAAGAAGGAACTCCCGGCTTTAAGCGCCTATGTGCGAGCACATGAAAAGGACAATGTTGTTGTCCTCGGTCTTGATGGGCGAGAAGACCAGCCAGGAGATGGGATTGCTTTTGCAAAAAATGCGGGTTTCACCAACACCGTTGTGGTTGACCCGAACTACGACCTCGTTTCTGGGCTGTTCAGCCTTCCCGGCTTTCCCGACACGGTCTTTGTTGGCAGCGATGGCGAAATGATGAAGCGCCATATTGGCCCACTTAGTGTAAAAGACTTCGCCACCTTCTACCAAGACTTGGTTGAACGCTCCAAGGGATAAGACCCGTAGGGTACGTTCAAGTTACTGAACTTCTTGGAGGAACCATGGCAACCACTTCAGCCGCAACGACCACTTGGACTGGCACCTTGATCGAAGGATCTGGCACGACCGAGTTCAGTTCTGGTGTTGCCACCTTGCCTGTCAGCTGGGCCACTCGCGCTGAGCGCCAAACGGGCAAGACCTCACCTGAGGAGCTTCTGGCTGCCGCCCACACGTCGTGTTTCTCAATGGCATTGTCGTCGGCTCTTGCCAAAAATGACACCCCAGCGACAAAGCTCGAGACCAGTGCCGAGGTTGACTTTGTGCCCGGCCAAGGCATCACCGAGATTCGCTTGACCGTCTCATATGACGTTGCCGGCATCGACGCTGACAAGTTCGCAGAACTCGCCAATGGCGCCAAGGAAAACTGCCCCGTGAGCAAGGCGCTTGCTGCGGTGCCCATCACGCTCACCATCAACGCCTAATCAAAAAAGGCGCCTAGGGCGTCAACGGATTTGTTG
The DNA here is from genome assembly GCA_947456095.1 of Acidimicrobiaceae bacterium. Taxonomy (GTDB): domain Bacteria; phylum Actinomycetota; class Acidimicrobiia; order Acidimicrobiales; family RAAP-2; genus CAIQEU01. Next base: position 4,299 of record CANGPX010000007.1, on the reverse strand, counting down.
TTCGCATGGTGCGAATGCTTTTGAGCATCGGCAAGATCACGACGACGAGACCACACAGGATCGTGGCACCAGCAATGGTTGCCTCAACACTTGTTCGGTGGGCAATGAAGCCAACCGCTGCAAGTCCAATGGGTGTTGCCAGAATCGAGCCCAAGTAGTCATAGGCCGAGACGCGTGCCAAAACGGCACCATTGATGTTGAGTTGCAGCGATGAGTCCCACAGGACACCAAAAATATCCACGCCAATCCCTTGCAGTACGCCAAATGCCAAGAGGACCGCGAGCGGTGCCGGTGGTATGAGGAGTGCCATGAGGACCACAAAAGGTGCACAGGCCAAGACGCCAACGACCATTGGTCGCTTGGGTCGAACCTTCATGGCAATTCCCGCTCCAGCAATGGAACCAATTGCCATGGCGGTGAGCAGGGCTGCGTAGGTTGAAGCGCCGTTGAAATGCTGACGCATCACTACGGGGACGAGAACGTCAAAGACACCGTTGGCCGATGCATTGAATAAGAGAAAGCCGGCGACAACCACCCAGATCCACGTGTGTTCAATAAATGCTGACCACCCGTGGCGAAGATCGGTCACCATTGAATGACCCGAGCGTTCGGGTTTGTTGAGTTTCAAGCCAACAATGAACAGCGCACTGAGGGCAAAGCTTGCGGCATCGAGAGACAAGGCGACAACGGCACCTGTCGCGGCAAAGACGCCTGCAGCAACCGCAGGTCCTACGAGGGTTGCGGTATTGATCGTGAGGCGAAGCAGCGCATTGGCCGATTGGAGATGTTCTTCTTCAACCACTTGAGGAAGCAGTGCGGTCATGGCAGGGGAGCGCACGGCAACGGCGGCACCGCTCAACGCTGCGAGTCCACAGATCCCGGCTATCGAGGGCTGATCTTGGCTCAACAAGAACGCCGTACCGCCAATGGCGAGTGCATTGACGAGATCAGAAACGACGATGAGGACGTCTCGGCGAACGCGATCACCGAGCACGCCGCCGAGCAGCAAGAAAATCACGGTGGCTGCAGACAGTGAGCCAAAGACGAGGCCAAGGGTCGCCGTTGAGGTTCCTGGAATCGCCAGAATCGCAAACGCCAAGGCCACGTTGGTGAATTGTGACCCGAACACGGACACGGTGCGAGCAAAGAACAGCCGACGAAACCCGGGGCTTGCTTTGAGGGCCGAAAGGGCCTCTCCAACAGGTGGCCTAGAGGCGGTCATCTCGGAACGGTTCGTTGGTCGTTGGCGGCATTTGTTCTTTCGGCTGAGGGAGTGGGCGCCCGAACGAGAAGACCCCACTCATCCCTGAACGCCTCCTGTTGCCCACCTGGCGCGACAAGATGATGAGCAGCACGAGCACAATCGTCCCGCCAATCAGATTGCCAAGAATCGGGCTTCCGGCATGGCTCTGTACGGGCGTTGTGGTGGTAGTCGTCGCTGCGCCAGCGATGAAGGCATTGGCAGATAAGCCAGTCAAGAACACGAACGCGAAAACGCTCAGGCGAACACCAAAGCGCAGGAACAACTTAAGCAAGCAAGTCGCGAGCGATGTGGGTGATCTGGATCTCGTCGGTTCCGGCGTAGATCTGGAAGACCTTTGCGTCGCGAGCAAGCTGCTCGACCCGGTACTCAGCAATGTAGCCATTGCCACCGAAGAGTTGCACTGCTTCCATGGCAACTTCAGAGGCTGCTTGGGCGGAGTAAAGCTTCATGGCTGAAGCCTCAGCGAGCGATGGGCTCATGCCAAGTGAGCTCATTTCAATGTGGCGGAACACCAAGTTCTGCACGTTGAGGCGAGCAACTTCCATCTTGGCTAACTTCAGCTGAATGAGCTGGTGCTGGGCGATTGGCTTGCCCCAAAGAACACGGGACTTTGCGTACTCAATGGAGAGCTTCAAGCACTCTTCAATGACGCCGAGTGACATGGCGGCGACACCGGCACGCTCGGTCACGAAGTTCTCCTTGGCCGACTCACGACCAGCAGCCTTTTGACTCTTGTCCTTCTTGCCACCAAGCAGGCGGTCAACACCGACGCGAAGGTCAGAGAAGAACAGCTCTCCCGTTGGCGAAGACTTGAGGCCCATCTTGCGCATCGGAGCAGACTGCACGAGACCTTCCATGCCAGCGTCGAGGATAAAGGTCAACACTTCACGCTTGCGAGGGTCGTCTTCTGAACCGTCGTCGAGCTTGGCGTAGACCACCATCGTGTCGGCGTAAGGGCCGTTGGTGATGTACGTCTTTGACCCATTTAAGATGTATTCATCGCCATCAGGGCGTGCGGTCGTGCGCATACCACCGAGTGCATCGGAACCAGAATCAGGTTCGGTGATGGCCCAGGCGCCGATCTTGTCCATGGTCATCAGGTCAAGGCCCCAACGTTCCATTTGTTCAGGTGTTCCACCCTTCATGATGGTGCCGCCGGCCAAGCCAGTCGACACGCCCATGGAGGTGACAATGCCAGGGCAGTGCCGGCAGAGTTCAATGATGGGAATCAGGGTCATTGCAGCAGAGTTGTCTCCACCACGACGCTCTGGTTTGCCGGTTTCACCAGCAATCTTGCGGTCAAGGGCGCGCTTGAACGACTCACGCGCCATCTCGTCCATACCAAACGTCCGGTACATCTTGCGGATGATTTCGTAGGGAGGGACTCCCTCATGCTCAATGGCATCGATGTGCGGGACAACTTCGTTGTCGACAAAGCTGCGCATCGCTTCTTGAATTGCCAAGTGTTCATCAGACCACTGATACATGGGGGAATCTCTCTCTAACTAGAAGGGCAAACTGGAACTAGACGGCGAAGTCTTCAACACGGGTCAAGGTGTTGCGGTCCGTGTGGAGGATGAGGTCGTCTGAGCGGTAGTGCTTGTAGGTCGTGGTTGAGTCGTATGAGAACTCGCCGTCACCAACAGTGATGGTGCAGTCGTACAGAATTGTCTGGGCATTGGTGTCCAAGTACTGGTTCGACAACACGCCGTAGGTCTTGGAGCCAAGTTCTGCGCCAAGGACGTACTCGGTTGCGTCAGCCTTCACGTGTCCACCGGCGATCACGACGGATCCACGAGGCACCATGAAGCAGCGCATGACTTGCTCGTTTGCGGCGTCCCAGAGCCAGTAGCCGATTTCGGTGTGGAAGGGGCTCTCTTCGTCGTTCTTGTACGCAGCCATGCGGTAGTCGAGACCCATCAAGGTCTGGAGGCCGTTCTCGACTGGGCCGAACGGCTTGAAGGTGATCACTTCACGGTAAGGCGTCTCACCGATTGCGCCCTTTTCGTTGTGGTACGAGATGTCGACACCCTTGTCGCCTTCCCATTGACCAATGAGTCCGGCCAGTGGTCCCCAAGCGTCTTTTGCCATTGCTGTGCTCCTTGTGCGTACTCGGCCCCATTGGCCGCTATCTCGGTTGAGATTATGCGGAAATGAGCCCGCATGTGACGTTTGCCTAGCCGAGGGTCTTTCCAAAGGCTTCGTGGTTGGCTTCGATGGCCAAAATCAGCTGCCGGCGAAGCAAGAGCACGGCCACGCTGGTCGAAAATCCCACGATGAACCAAAGGGTCCACCACGACGACGACCCGCTCAAGATGGCAGCGGCAAGCGAGAGCGTTGCGATGAGCTTTCCCCCTGTTACCCCACACAGCACCCACGCAATTTTGCGGTGCTCATCATCAGGCGGGAGGAGATCAGAAAGGGCCTTGTAGGGGAGGTAGTAGTTGGCAACGGGAATGAACCATGACCAGATGCCGAGGCGCCGTGAGATCTTCATGGGGTAGCCAAGTGCCTCGGCTTCTGTTGCACTGCGATATTGCCAAACCAGCAACATTACAAAGGTACCAATTGAGGCCAAACCGGCAAGGTTGACGATTACTCCTTCAAAACCCGACCCCGAGGTGGTGAGAGAGGGAACCGGGGCATTGGCATCGCCGGCCCGAATCCACTCAACAATTGCATGGGCGGTGTGGAACAACTCTTGTGAGAGATATCTCAAAATGAAATTCACCCCAACCAAGACTGCGGTTCCTGGAAGGAGGTACTTGTGCAGTCTGATGGCAAGTGGGCCGACGTTGTTTCGAAGCTGTGGAAGAGCGAGGTTCTTCACCTCTTGTTGGACCTGCTCGGTCCAAGTCTCTCCATCAAAGAATCGCCAGCCAGAAGACCCTGCTGGGTCGACATACCAACCAGGGGGTGTGTTCTGTGGCGTCTCGGCGCTCACTTAAGCCCAAATCCAGCCGCAACCGTTGCGAGGGCGTCGATGTGGCCATCAATGGACTCGAATCCGGCATACATGGTGTTCACCGACAAGT